>VBKJ01000154.1 GCA_005879795.1 Deltaproteobacteria bacterium | reverse complement strand
CGCGCCAGCCGCCCCGTGAAGGCGCGAGAGCTCGGGGCACGAGGCAGTTCCCTCCGCTTGCTGGTCGAGAGCCGGCGCATAGCACAGGCGCCGTCGCCTGCCCAACACCTACACTGTCACTACTCTAGCCCCGAGCGTGAAGGCCCCGGAGAGCCGGAGGGTGGCGACGACGACAATCGCCCATCGCCATCCGCTCTGCGGCTACGACAGACGACGGGCCGCCAGCCCGACCAGGCTTCCGCCGAGCACGAGCCAGGCAGGGTTCGCGCCATGGCGAACGAGCAGGACCGCCGCACCGGCAGCGAGCGCCGTGGCCGGCAGGTCCACCAGGGCGACCCGGGCCAGGTGCCACGTGACCACGACGAGCAGCGCGAGCGAAGCGACGTTGACCCCATCGAGGAACGCGCCGGCGGTGGGCGAGCGCCGGAGCCGAGGAATGAGTGGCGCGGTCGCCGCCACGAAGACGAAGGCGGGAAGGAAGATGCCGAGCGTCGCTACCAGCGCGCCGGGAGCGCCTCCGAGGACGTAGCCGATGAAGGTGGCCGTGGTGAAGACCGGCCCCGGCGTGATCTGGCCCACCGCCACCGCATCGAGCAGCTGCGCCTCGCTGAGCCAGTGCCAGCGATCAACCAGATCGGAGCGCAGAAAGGCGAGGAGCACGTAGCCGCTCCCGAAGAGAACGGCGCCGACCTTCACAAAGAACAGGAAGAGACCGCTCAGGCTGAACGTCGTGCCGATGGCCGCGCCGCTCGCAGAGGCGGCGGCGATCTTCGGTAGCGGATTCGAGAAGGCGACCGACGTTGCGACACACGCGAAGAGACTCCGCATGCCCCTGCGGGCCAGCGCGACGACGACGCCGGCGCCGACGAGCAGGGCGATCTCGTTGCCGCCGAGGAACTCCAGGGCGGTCGCGGCGAGGCCCACGGCCGCCAGGAGCTTCGTCTTCACGGCGGTGCGAGCGAGGCTCCACAGGGCCTGGGCCACGACCGCGATGACGACCGGTTTGACCCCGTAGAGGAGCGCGGCCGCCTCGGGGAGCGACCCGAAGCGCGCATAGGCCCACGCCGCGGCGACCGTGAGGACGGCAGCAGGCAGGATGAACGACGCGCCGGCCACCACGAGACCGACCACGCCGGCCCGCTCGCGGCCGATGTGTATCGCCATCTCGGTCGAGTTCGGGCCGGGAATCAGATTGGTCGCGCCCACGAGATCGAGAAAGTGGTCGCGCGAGAGCCATCGGCGCCGGCGGACGATCTCGTCCTCCATCATCGCGATATGGGCCGCGGGGCCGCCGAATGCCGTGGTTCCGAGCCGGAGGAACAGGACGGCGACCTCCTTCAGCGCACCTCCGCCCGCTTTCGCATCTTGCGCGCCCCGCGTGGGCAGCGAAGACGCCGCCGTCCCGTGTGGCTCGTCAGCCACGCTTCGCTGCCAGCACGAGAATCTGCCCGCTCATGTCCGGTTGGTGCATCGTGCAGTAGAAGTGGTCTCCCCGGAGCGCCTGGTCAACGGGCCGTGGGGAAGATGAGCCCGCCGGAGAGGCCGGAGATCGACTCCCCTCGACTCCACTCGCGGAGCATGGTCGGGCGCGTGCGATGTCGGGACGGCCGTCGCGACGCGCCGCTACGGTGGCTGCTCCGCCTGCCGCCCCGCGATGTGGTGGCGCACGAGGGGTCCGTCGGCGCCGCGGTGGAAACGGGCGGCGGCCTCGAGCAGGACGCGGTCGCCGGCGGTGACGCGCTCGTGCTGTCGGAGGTGCTCGATCCAGGACTCGACGACGAACACCTCGAGCCACCGGCTCGCGTCCGCGGTGTCGCGGTAGACGTTCCAGCGGATGGCGCCGTCGCGGCGGCGGACCGGCTCGAGCCGCCGCACGGCGCGCAGGAACTCCTCGGCCTGGTCGGGGTCCACGTCGTACTCGAGCGTGACGAGCACGGGGCCTTCGTCGCCGTCGAGCTCGTACGCGGTCTGCGGTAGCGACCAGCGCGGGTCGGGGCGCAGGTCGAGGTTCGAGAGACCATGCAGCTCGAATCGGCGCGAAGCGACGGCACCGGCGAGGAGCAGCGCCGCCCCCGCAACGAGCGCCGTGGGGATGTCCGAGTGCGTCGCGACGACGCCCCAGAGAAGGCTCCCCGCCGCCATGCTGCCCTGGATGGCGAGCAGGCCCACCGCGAGCGCCCGTGCCCGCACCCATGCGGGCACCGCGTTCTGGGCGGCCACGTTGAGCGTGGACATGGCGCCCATCCACGCCATGCCGCCCACGACGAGCCCGGCGCCCGCGACGAGCGGCACGCGCGCGAGGGCGACGGCGGCGGACACGGCGGCGAACAGGCCCGTGCCGGCGAGGACGAGACGATCGCTCGTGAGGCGCGCGCGGATGCGGGGCAGGAAGGCCGCGCCCGCGATCGCACCCGCACCGAGGCAGCCGAGGAGGAGCCCGTAGCCCGTCGCCGAGAGCTCGAGACCGCGGCGCGCGAAGAGCGGGAGCAGCGCCCAGAGTGCGCTCGCCGGCACCACGAAGGCCGCCGTGCGCGCGAGGACGGCGCGAAACGGCGCCGAGTGACGGACATAGCGCACGCCCGCCCGCATCGCGCCCGGCACGTCCTCGGGCGGGAGGCGCGAGCGGGGAACCTCGCGCTGCCAGCGTGCGAGCACGAGGACGACCCCGAGGAACGACGCGGCGTTCAGGAGAAAGACCCAGCCCGGACCCAGGGCCGCTACCAGGAGACCGCCGAGCGCCGGGCCGATCGCGCGCGCCACGTTCACCGAGATGCCGCCCAGCGCCACGGCGCCCGCGAGCTCCTGGCGCGGCACGAGGTCCGGTATCGTCGCCTGCCAGGCGGGGGCGTTGAGCGCGTTGCCCAGGCCCATGCAGAACGTGAGCGACAGCAGCAGCCACGGCCCCGTGAGACCCGCCACCGTGCAGACCCCGAGTGCCGTCGCGGCGACCAGCATCCACGCCTGCGTCACGAGGAGCAGCCGGCGGCGGTCGACGATGTCGGCGAGGGCACCGGCGGGCAGCGCCAGGAGAAAGAAGGGCAGGCTCGTCGCCGTCTGCATGAGCGACACCATGAGCGGCGAGGGCGCGAGCCCGGTCATCAACCAGGCGGCGCTCGTGTCGTGCATCCACGTGCCGACATTCGAGACGCACGAGGCGAGCCAGAGCGCCCGGAAGACGGGGCTCGCGAGGGGGCTCCAGGCTGACGAGGGCCGGATCTCGGGATCGTGGAGAGGCTCGCGCGACACCGCGACGTTCACCGCCGATCAGCCTGCTACGCTGCCCGCGCGTGAGGGGTCAAGTCCTGCGCGTGCGCAATGTCTTGGAACCGGAAGTACACGGATCGCGGCCCGCGCCGCGCGAAGTGTTCGATCAGGCGCCTGCGGTCGTCCGGGGCGGATGGCGCGTAGGTGGATCGAGCCGCCGTCGCGCAGCACGGCCTCGGCGGAGCAGCCGCGGGGGCTCCGCGGCGTGGTGGCGACCACGTGTCAGCGCGCCCATCGGCTCGCCACGGCGAGTCTCGTCGTGACGCCGACCGGGTAATGCCCGTTGGCTCGGGACGGATTGCATATTAGAACCAGGCCCTCGGGGACCATGAAGCAGCAGCCCGGCACGCCGACGGAACTCTTCGACCTGAGCGGACGGGTGGCCCTGGTCACGGGCGGCAGCCGGGGGCTCGGGCGGGAGATGGCGCTGGCGTTCGCGCGCTTCGGCGCGGACGTCATCATCGCCAGCCGCAAGCAGGACGCCTGTGACGCCGTCGCCGAGGAGATCCGACGAACCACCGGCCGGCGGGCTCTCGGCCGCGCCTGCCACGTGGGCAGGTGGCAGGACCTCGACGCGCTCGCCGATGCCGCCTGCCAGGATTTCGGCGCCGTCGACGTCCTGGTCAACAATGCCGGGATGTCGCCGCTCTACCCCAGCGTCGAAGCGGTCAGCGAAGAGCTCTGGGACAAGGTGCTCGCGGTGAATCTCAAGGGCCCCTTCCGCCTGACCGCCCTGATCGGCAGCCGCATGGCGCGAGGGAACGGCGGGTCCATCATCAACATCAGCAGCGGCGCGGCGACCCGGCCGACGCCGGACGTCATCCCGTACGCGGCGGCCAAGGCCGGGCTGGAGGCGATGACCGTCGGGTTCGCCCGTGCCTTCGGGCCCAAGGTCAGGGTGAACGCCATCCAGGCAGGCCCGTTCTTCACGGACATCAGCAAGGCGTGGGACCTCGACGCCTTCGAGCGCAGGGTCAAGTCGGCCCTGGCCCTGCAACGCGGCGGCCAGCCCGCCGAGATCGTCGGCGCTGCCGTCTACCTGGCGAGCGGAGCGTCGAGCTTCACCACGGGAGCCGTCATCCGCGTCGACGGCGGCGCCTGACCGACCCCCCGGCACCGATCGACTTCGCGCTCCCCGGCGGGTGCTGTCCCAAGGAGAGCCCCAGGTGTTCCGAGCTCAACCGGCGAGCGTCCCAAGTGAGGCGAGCTGCCTCGCTATCGGGCGCTCGGCTTCCTGGGTTCGGCAGGCCGCGAATGGTCCGCCATTAGGAACGTCGCGCGCGAGACGGTCACGACCTTGTGGCAGCGGGGGCACTCCGGGTCCATCCTGCTGCCCGCAACCCCTTCCAGGTAGGAGAGCCGGGCGTTGCAGTGCGGACAGGGAGCGAACGATGCGTGCATGATGGACCTCCAGCGACCCTAGACGAGCCCGAGATTGAGGGCTACTTCCCGTGGGAGAACCAGACGCCCGTGGTCGCCCATCCGCGCGACCGTCGTGCCCGGCAGCATCCGCAGCGGGGGTACCCCGACTACCTTCTCCCCCACCCGACACATCACGATGAGGGCCGCGTGTCTCACGACTTCCACGTTGTCGAACTCGACGCAATCCGAGCCGCTGATCATGCCCCTGTTCTCGGTCTGGCTCGGGAGGTCGGGGGAGGGCGCCGTGTGCGCCGCTCGGTGGTACGCGCGTGGGAGCCGTGCGCGCGCGTAGCCAGCGAGTCGGGCCCACGGTACCCTGCTCCGATGCCCGGCGCAAAGGGGGCCGGCTGGTCTGGCTCAGCCGCCTCCGGGTGGACGTCCCCCGGCGCCCCCGTTGACACGCCCGTCAGGGCTTCAAATACCTTCAAGCGCCCTTGAAGAGCGCTCAAACCCTCGCGCGTGCGCGCAGCCCCTTCGAACCCGCGGAGCTCGAGCGGCGGCGCGCGTCGATCGTCTCCGCGCTCGAGACCCCTCGACCCGCCAACAGGAGGCCACGATGAGGTTCACCTGGTTCAACCTGATGCCCTGGCCGCATCTGCCCGACGACTTCCGCCAGCAGAACCGCTCGGTGTGGGTCGACATCCCCGCCAGGCTCTACGACCCGCGAAAAGGCCACTTCCTGTACCACCAGTACATGGACCAGCTCGAATACGCCGACGCGCTCGGCTTCGACGGCATCGGCGTGAACGAGCACCACCAGAACGGCTACGGGCTCATGCCGTCGCCGAACCTGATCGCCGCCGGGCTGGCGCGGCGCACATCTCGGGCGGCCATTTGCGTCATCGGGAACTCGATCGCGCTCTACAACCCGCCGATTCGCGTCGCCGAGGAGTTCGCCATGCTCGACGTGATCTCGGGGGGGCGCCTGGTCGCGGGCTTCCCCGTCGGCACACCGATGGACACAAACTTCTGCTACGGCCAGATCCCGGCGCTCACCCGCGACAAGTACCACGAGGCGCACGATCTCATCATACGGGCGTGGACGGAGGACGACCCCTTCGCCTTCGACGGCAAGTATACGCAGCTCCGCTACGTCAACTGCTGGCCGAAGCCCATTCAGGAGCCGCACCCGCCGATCTACATTCCGGGCGGCGGCTCCGTCGAGACCTGGGACTTCTGCGCCGACCGCGACTACAACTACTCCTACCTCTCGTTCACCGGCTACGTCCGCGGGAAGCAGTTCCTCGACGGCTTCTGGGAGCGCGTCGCCGCCAAGGGCAAGGACGAATCGCCCTATCGCGCGGCGTTCGCGCAGATCATCTGCGTCGCCGACACCGATCGGGAGGCCGAAGAGCTCTACTCCGAGCACGTCCGCTACTTCTTCAACCGCTGCCTGCACGTCTACCCGGGCTTCGCCGACCCGCCGGGCTACCGCACGATCAAGACGCTCAAGGCGGGCGCCCTCGCGCAGCTCACCGAGGACGCGCTCAGCAAGTTCCCGACGCTCACCTGGAAGCAGCTCGTCGACGACCGCTACGTCATCGCCGGCGGCCCGGAGACCGTCCGCCAGCAGATGGAGGAGATGATCGAGGGGCTGCACATCGGGCACGTGTTCTGCCTCTTCCACAACGGGAACATGCCCGACTGGAAGACCCGGCACTCCTCGAGGCTCTTCGCCGAGAAGGTCATGCCGAAGCTCCGCGGCCTCTGGCCGGAGTGGCGGGACGAGGAGCGCTGGTGGCCGAAGCCGATGCCGGATCGGCTCGAGCCCGAGAAGTCGCTCCCCCGCGCGGAGGCGCGCTCATGAAGGCCAGGCAGCTGGAGACGAAGCGCGGTGCCAGGGTCCGCGTCCTGGAGGCCGGCAGCGGCGCGCCGGTCGTGTTCCTGCACGGGGCCGGCGGCCTCCTCGACGAGAACCCGTTCCTCGACGAGCTGGCGACGCGCTACCGCGTCTACGCGCCCGAGCTCCCCGGCTACGGCGAGTCGCTGGGAGAGGAGCTCCTCGAGGACATGCTCGACTTCGCCCTCCACGGCTGGGACGTCGTGGCGGCGCTCGGCCTCGAGCGACCCAACATCGTCGGGCACTCGATGGGAGGCATGATCGCCGCCGAGATGGCCGCGGTCGCGCCGAACGACCTCGCGAAGCTGGTCCTCGTGAGCGCCGCCGGCCTGTGGATCCCGGAGCATCCCATCCCCGACATCTTCGCGTTCCTCCCCCACGAGTACGCCCAGGTGCTCTTCCACGACCCCGCCGCCGGGCAGGCGCTCCTCACGGGCGGTCTCGACTTCACGAACATGCAGGCGCTCGCCGACTTCTACGTCGCCAACTCGCGGCGCATGGCGACCGCGGGGAAGATCCTCTTCCCCATCCCCAATCGCCGCGTGGCGAAGCGGCTCTACCGCGTGACCGCGGAGACGCTGGTCGTGTGGGGCAAGCAGGACCGGCTCATCCCGCCGGTCTACGGCGAGAAGTGGATCCAGCTCATCCCCGACGCGCGGCTCGTCCAGCTCGACGCGGCGGGGCACATGCTGCCCTACGAGCAGCCGAGGGCCTGCGCGACGGTGGTGGCGAACTTCATCGGCTGAATCGCTCCGTCCTCTCGGTCGTCGAACACCAGCCGCGCCATGTCGGGCCTCCGCAACCTGCGCCGCCGTCCCCTGCGCAGCGCGCTCACGACGGCCGGCGTCGCGCTCGGCGCGGCCGCGCTCGTCCTGCTGGGCGCGCTCGCCGAGAAGCTCTCGCGCCTGGTCGAGGGCGGTCGGGACTTCGCCTCCGGACAGATCACGGTGGCCGCTGCCGGGACGGGCGGCATGATGGGCCTGGCCCGGGGCGCCCTCCTCTCCGGCGAGCAGCTCCGGCGGCTCTCCGAGGTGCCGGGCATCCGCCTCGCTGCACCCCTCGTCATGTTCCCCGTCATGGACAACTCGAGCGCGCTCCCCTTCACGCTCGCCCCGCAGGTGTTCGGGATCGATCCCCAGGCGCTGCGCCTCAACCGCAGGTCGCTCGCGGCGCGGGCCGCGCACGGCCCGGTCGTTCCCGAGGCGCCCGACGAGGTCGTGCTGGGGAGCCAGGTGGCGCGCTTCTTCGGCGTGAGGGCGGGTGACTCGATCACGATCCGGAAGAGGTCGTTCCGCGTCGCGGGCGTCCTCGACCCGACGCTCACCGGGCCGGACAGCTTCGTCTTCATGCCCTTCCCGACGGCCCAGGAGCTGCTGCTCGAGAGCGATCAGGTGCTGCGCGGGCTCGCCATGGAGCCCGGCGCCCACCTCCTGCCGCTCGCGACGGCGGCAGCCGTCTTCTGGAACGACGGCGAGGATCCCGAGGCGGTCGCGCGACGCATCCGCGAGCGGCTCGAGCACGTGTCCGTCCTGTCGCCCGGCGACGCCGCCGCGCAGATCGATCGAGCGCTGGCGGTGATGAACGGGCTCGTGGTCGGGAGCGGCTCCGTCGCGCTGGTCATCGCCGTGCTCGCGGTCGCCAACACGATGCTGACGGCCGTGGCCGAGCGCCGCCAGGAGATCGGTCTCCTTCGCGTCGTCGGCGCGACCCGCGGGCAGGTCATCGGACAGCTCCTCCTCGAGGCCGCCACGCTCGGCTTCGCCGGGGGTGTCGGAGGTCTCGCCGCCGGCGCCGCGGCGGTTCGAGGCCTGAACGGGGTGACCGAGCGGCTCGGTGCGCCGGTCTTCCTGATGACCCCGCGGCTCGCCCTCGCCGCCACCGTCCTGCCGGGGGCGCTCGCGGCCCTCGCGGGCGCATGGCCGGCCTGGCGTGCGGCGCGGCTCGCCCCGGTCGATGCGACCCGCTACGCGTAGGATGCGGGCCGGAGGGCGCGCGCTCGCGGCCACGCTCGCACTCAGCCTGGGCTGCGCGGCCCGCACGCTGCCCGGTGATCTCCGCCCGGGGCCCTTCCGCTTCCCGGCCGACATCTTCGCCTTCGCGAACGAGACGGTCTGGGAGTACGGGCTCGACCCGGCCACGGACCTCCGGTCGTGGCGCCGCCGCGAGCCGCGGCCGCCGTTCTCGCTCCGCTGCGGCACGATGGCGCGCGCCGCCCGGCAGTTCTACGCCGGCGCGCGCTTCGACCCCTCACCGTCCCCGACCGATGCGAGCACGTACGAGCGGCTGGTTCGCGAGGTCCTGCGCAGCGATCCGCGGCGCCCGTCCGGGAAGCGCGTCGTGATCCCGGGCTATCCCGATCTGCAGAGCTTCAGCGCCGCACACGAGGCGCTCCTGAAGGCGGCCCTCGCCGGTCCGTGGCAGAGCTACCTCCAGCGCGGCAACTGGCGCATGATCTTCCCCTTCACGGCGCGGCACCAGCGACGCCTTGCACGCCGCCTGCTCGCCTCGCTCGCGCGCAGCTGGCCGCCGATCGTCCACGTTCTGCGCTACCCCGAGCTCACCATCAATCATCTCGTGCTGGTGTTCGACGCCGAGGAGACCCCCGCCGAGATCCGGTTCCTCACCTACGATCCGAACGACGCCGCGCATCCGGTCGTCCTGACCTTCGACCGCGCCGCTGATAGCTTCTCCTACGCCCCGACGCCCTACTTCCCGGGCGGTCCGGTGAAAGCCTACGAGGTCTACGATGGGCTCCTCTACTAGACACGGCATCGCGCTCGCGCTCCTGGCGCTAGGGGCCCAGGGCTGCCTCACCGGCCATCTCCTCGACGCCGCGCGCCGGCGGGAGCAGCCGGTCGCCTACCACGACGCCTCCATCGACGGCGGCCGTCTCCTGCTCGGCTACAGCGCCGTCGTCAGCGACGACCAGGGCCGGCATCTCGAGCGCACGGAGCGGTGGGCGGCGCTCGCCCTCGCAGACCTCCGCCGAGCTGACCTGGCCGTCGCGGCCTTCCCCGTCGCGCGGCTCGCGCACGACGCGCCCGTCCATGGACGGCGGGTGGCGCTGCACGCGGGCAGGGACGGCCGCCTCGACGGACCGCCACCCTTCCTGGAGATCGACGAGGGCCCCGACGGACGCCAGCTGCGCTTCGTCCTGCACGAGACCCCGGGCGCCCCGTATCCGCCGTTTTACTCGGCCGCGCTCACCCGCACCCGCTCGGCGCCCTGGGTGTACCCGCTCCTGCCGCTCAGCCTGGCCGTCGACGCCGCGACAAACCCCGTGCTGCTCTTCTTCGCCCCGGCGGTGATGGTGCTGGGCGACTGACCTGCGCCGCCGTCTCCGATACTTCCTTGATCTGCCGAAGCGAAACCGGGTATGCGAAACGGTCTGGTTACCTCGATGCTCCGACATCCCGCCCGCACCGAGCGGTCGAGAGCCATCCGGCTGCTCCTGGTCGTTGCCGCCGTCGTCGCGGCGTCCAGAGCGCGGGCAGACTCGAGCGATCCCGTTCCCGTCCTCGGCGGGGATCAGGTTCTCTCGCCGGGGCCACGCTCGCTCGGTTTCAGGGGGATCGCCGCCGACCCGAGCTCGATCGGGAACTTCCAGGGCCTGGTCGCGCTCGCGTACCTGCGCGGGAGGGTGCGGGACGCCACCGGCCACCGCTGGGTGATGGAGAACGACATCCGCATCCTCCAGGGGGACTACGTCTCCGCCGACGGGGTGCACCGGCGGGGGACGTTCGCCTTCGTCTGAATCGATCTGTCCGAGCCCGGTTCGGGCTCGGGGGCGCACGACTTCACGGGCGGGATCACGCCGGCGGGCCTGGTCTGGACGGTCCGCCTCCCGGATGACGCGGTCACCGTCGCCCCGCGCGGCAACCTCGTCACGGTGGACGCGCGCGACGTGGCGGTGGTGGACGAGCGCGCGGAGCCGGCCAGGGAGACGCCGGCCAGGGTGAGCTTCCAGATGACGTGGAGGGGTGGCGGCGGCCGCCGGCGCCTGGCGGCGGCGGCACCCGCGTTCGCCGGGCGGTTCTTCCGGCACGTGCGCGCGCACGGCACCTTTTCCGGGGCCGAGGATGGTTTCAGCTTCGCGTCCGCTTCGCGCGCGCGCAGCACGTTCGCCGAGCTCGGGACGGAGCAGAACGGGCTCTTCCTCGTCCCGGCGACCGAGTGCGCGCGGTGCGGCCCCCCGTAGCGCCACGGGCGGGACGGGGTCGCGCTCGCCGAGCGGGCCGGGACTTGATCCCGGCATCCCGGGCCTATGTTGCCCGCGTGGGCGCCAAGGAAGCGAATCGTCGTTCGTCGACGCGTCGGCGGACGGGCACGCGACGCTGGTCGCGCGAAGTGACCGAGCGCAGCAACGCGCTCGACCTCGAGAGGGACGTCTTCAAGAAGCCCAGCCCGCGCGCCATCGCCGAATCGCTGCGCCGCTCGGCCGAGCGCAGCCGGCGCAGAAGAGTGGACCCGTTCCGGTCGGCGATGTCGATGCTCACGTTCTACATCAACCGGGCCGGGCGGAATCTCGACCCGTCCCGGCGGCGGACGCTGGAGCGAGCCAAGCAGGAGCTCCGGCGGCTGTACGGGCGTGCGTGAGGTCGTGCATCCAGGAGTTTCTCGGAGCGGCAAGTTGACGTAACGAGACCCCGCCTTGCCAGGCGCCGGGCAACGGGACTAGGAGTCCGTCATGCCGCTCTCCACGGAAACCCTGATGGATCTCTATCGCCAGATGCGCCGCATCCGGGTCTTCGAGGAGAAGCTCGCCGAGCTGGTGAACGCGGGCCAGCTCGCCGGCTTCCTCCACCTCTACGCCGGCGAGGAGGCGGTCGCGGTCGGCGTGTGCGCGCATCTCGGCGACCGCGACTACGTCGCCTCCACCCACCGCGGCCACGGCCACGCCATCGCCAAGGGCGTCGACCTGCGCGCCATGATGGCCGAGCTGTTCGGGCGGCGGACGGGCGTGTGCAAGGGGAAGGGCGGGTCCATGCACATCGCCGACCTCGACCGCGGCATGCTCGGCGCGAACGGCATCGTCGGCGCGGGCATCCCGCTCACGGTGGGGGCGGCGCTCACCGCGCAGGTGAAGCGGACCGGCCGCGTGGCGGTCGCGTTCTTCGGGGACGGCGCCACGAACCAGGGCCAGTTCCACGAGGCGCTCAACCTGGCCGCGGTGTGGAAGCTGCCCGCGGTCTTCGTGATCGAGAACAACGGCTACGGCGAGGCGACGCCGATGGAGTTCGTCACGCCGGTGCGCGACCTCGCCACCCGCGCCGGGGCCTATGCGATGGCGAGCGCGATCGCCGACGGCATGGACTTCTTCGACGTCCACGAGAAGGCGGGCGCAGCCGTCGCACGCGCCCGCGCCGGCGAGGGCCCGACGCTCCTCGAGTGCAAGACCTACCGCTACTACGGCCACTACGTCGGCGACCCGCTCACCTACCGCACCAGGGAGGAGGCCGAGGCGTGGCGGCAGCGCGACCCGCTCGGCCGCTTCGAGGAGCGCACGGTGCGCGAGGGGCTCGTCGAGCCCGGCAACCTCCGCCGCATCGACGCGGAGGTGACGGCCGAGGTGGAGGACGCCGTGCGAGCGGCGCAGGAGGCGCCACCCCCCGACCCCGCCGACGTCGCGACCGACGTCTACGTGAACGGGTGACGGCCATGGAGCGCGAGATCCCCATGCTCTTCGCCATCAACGAGGCACTCCACCTCGCGATGGAGGCCGACCCCGACGTGATCGTGCTCGGGGAGGACGTGGCCGGCGGCGGCGGGCGGAAGGACCAGGGCATCGAGGAGGCGTGGGGCGGCATCATGGGCGCCACGCGCGGGCTCTTGAAGCGCTTCGGGCCCGAGCGCGTCCGCGACACGCCGATCAGCGAGATGGGCTTCATGGGCGCCGCCGTCGGCGCGGCGCTCACCGGGCTCCGGCCGGTGGCCGAGCTCATGTTCATCGACTTCATCGGCGTCTGCCTCGACCCGCTGCTGAACCAGGCGGCGAAGCTCCGCTACATGTTCGGCGGAAAGGCGCGCGTCCCGCTCACGGTGCGCACGTCGACCGGGGCCGGGCTGCGCTCGGCCGCGCAGCACTCGCAGTCGCTCTACTGGATGACGGCCGGCATCCCGGGGTTGAAGACCGTGATCCCCTCGAACCCTGCCGATGCGAAGGGGCTGCTGCTGGCCGCCATCCGCGACGACGACCCGGTCGTGTTCTGCGAGCCGAAGGCGCTCATGTTCGTGTCGGGCCCCGTCGCGGAGGGCGACTACACGGTGCCGCTCGGCAAGGCGGCGCTGGTGCGCGAGGGCACCGACGTGTCGCTCGTCGGCTTCGGCCGCACGGTGCAGACGGCGCTCCGGGCCGCCGAGCTGCTCGCGCGCGACGGCGTCAGCGCGGACGTGCTCGACCTGCGCTCGCTCCAACCGCTCGACGAGGAGGCGATCCTCGCCACGCTCGGCAAGACGGGCCGGGTGGTGGTCGTCGACGAGGCGCCGCCCCGCTGCGGGATCGCGAGCGACGTGGCGGCGCTGTGCGTGGACAAGGGCTTCGACCTCCTGAACGCGCCGGTGCGGAAGGTGACGGCGCCGCACGCCCCGGTGCCGTTCAGCCCGGTGCTGGAGGACGCCTACGTGCCGACGCCGGAGGCCGTGGTGGCCGCCGCACGCGCCCTGCTCGGCTGATCGCCTCCGCGATGGCCACGGCGCTCGCGATGCCCAAGCTGGGCATGACCATGCGCGAGGGCCGGGTCGTCTCCTGGCCGCAGCCGGTCGGCGCGCGGGTGGAGAAGGGCGCGGTCGTCCTGGTCATCGAGTCGGAGAAGGCGGAGGTGGAGATCGAGGCGCCCGCCGCGGGCGTGCTGCGCCACGTGTACGTCCCGGAAGGCGAGACGGTGCCGAGCGGGACGCTGCTCGCGGCGATCACGGAAACGGCCGACGAGCCGTTCGACGCGGAGGCGTTCCGGCGGGTGCACGATCGGCCGGAGGCGCCGGCGGCGGCGGCCGGGCCGGTGCCACCGGCGGCGGTGCCGGGCGGTGGCTCGGTGCGGCGTACTGCGGAGACGCCGGTTACCCCTGCGGCGCGCGCCCTTGCGCGTCGGCTCGGCGTCGAGCCCGCGCGGGTACCCGGCACGGGCCCGGGCGGGCGCGTGACGCGCGAGGACGTCGAGGCGTGGGCGGCGCGGCGGCGCGCGCTCGTCCCCGTGGCCGAGGGGGTCGCGCTCGAGGTGCCGACCGAGGGCGCAGGGGATCCGGTGGTGCTGCTGCCGGGGTTCGGAACCGACGTGTCGATGTTCGCGCGGCAGATCCCCGTGCTGGCTGAGCGGTGGCACGTGCTCGGAGTGAATCCGCGCGGCGTGGGGCTGTCGGACGCGCCGGAAGAGGCGCGCTACGACGTGGCCACGATGGCCGCGGACGTGGCCGCCCTGCTCGACGAGCCTGCGCACGTGGTCGGGGCGAGCCTTGGTGCAGCGGTGGCGATCGAGCTCGCGCTCGTGCACCCGGAGCGGCTGCGGTCGCTGACCCTGATCACGCCGTTCGTCGAGGCCGATGCGCGCCTGCTGGCGGTCGTGGATGCGTGGTGCCGGGTGGCGAGCGAGGCGAGCGCCGAGGCGGTGGCACGCCTGCTCTTGCCGTGGATGTTCTCGCGCGCGTACCTGGCAGACGAGGGCCGCCGGGAGCGGACGGCGAGGGGTCTCGCGGCGACGGCGCCGCGGGTGCCGGCGCCGACGCTGGCGCGCGCCGCCGCGGGGATGCGGGCGTGGTCGGGAAGCCGCCGCACGGACCTGGCGCGGCTGGCGCTCCCGACGCTCGTGATCGTCGCCGGCGACGACCTGCTGACGCCCGACGGCGAGGCGGTCGCGGGCGCGATCCCGGGCGCGCGCTGCCGCGCCGTCCCGCGAGCGGCGCACGCGGTCGCGCTGGAAGCGCCGGAGGCGGTCGGCGAGGCGATCCGGACGCACCTCGAGGCACGCTGACCAGCGCCGGTACGGGGCGTCCCGGGTCGCGGCGAGGATGACGATTCGGATCAAGCGCGCCTACGAGCCGCCCGCGCCAGGGGACGGCTATCGCGTGCTCATCGATCGGCTGTGGCCCCGTGGGCTTCGCGGAGAGGAGCTCCGACTCGACGTCTGGGCGAAGGTGCTTTCGCCGAGCGACCGCCTGCGCCGCTGGTTCGGCCACGATCCGAGGCGGTGGCGAGCCTTCCTGTCCCGGTACAGGGAGGAGCTCCGCGCGCCGGCCACCCGCGAAATGCTGGGCGAGCTCGCGCGCCGGGCACGTCGCGGCACCCTCACCCTCGTCTACGCGGCTCGCGACGAGGCGCACAACAACGCGGTCGTGGTGCGCGCGGAGCTTGCACGACGGCTCAGGTCGAGGGCGAGGGTCACGGGGCGGCGGCGCCGCGGGCCGGCTACCGGTCGCCGTCGCGCACGGCGAGGAGCCCCCGCAGCGTCCCGACGTACGCCGTGCCGTCGGGCCCGAGGGTGATCGGGGCCCAGTGGTTGTCGTAGCCGAGGCCCGTGCCGGTGAGGACCTCGTAGACCGTCTCACCCGTGCGGAAGTCGACCGCGGTGAGATAGTAGGCGTCGGTCCACCACGGCGCGTGCGGACGCTTCGTGTAGAGGTAGAGGAGCCCGTTGCCGAGCGAGAGCTTCGGCACGACCGTCTGCGAGATCGCGCCGCTCTCCCACACCACGTGGCAGCCGTCGCCGTCGTCGAGGTCGACGCGCGCCACGCCGCCGGCGCCCGTGCGGCCGAACATCATGGTCGGGAAGACGTCGTAGCCGGCGTTGTTCTCGACGATCAGCGCGTGCCCGAAGCCGACGAACGAGTTCTCCGTGGCGCTCGCTCCCGGAGCGAAGAGCGGCTGCCGGCAGACGAGGCGCTTTCCCGCCACGTCCCGCCCCCGGCGGTAGACGAGCACGTTCAGGCGCGGCTCGGCGTTGTCGGCGATCGCCACCCACTCGTCGCCGAGCAGCGTCGGGGTGGTGCCGGAGCCCTGGTCGATCTGGCCCACCTTGCGGCGCGTGCCGCGATCGTACGGCTCGCGCCACATGATCCCGGGCGCACCGCTCACGGGGTCCGCCGCGAAGCCATACATGGCATGGTCCGAGACGACGAACACGCCGTCCGGGCCCGCGGCGAAGGAGTTCTCGATCTCCTCCCCGGCGAGCTCGCGGCTGCCGATCCGTCCGCTCTCGGGATCGACCGTGCCAACGAGCCCCTGGCGGGTGACGAACCAGTAGCGCCCCGTCCAGTCGGGCAGCACCGCGGTCACCGCGTCGCCCTCGGGGACCATGGGCGCGAGGTCGTACGCCCGCTCGAGGTGGAAGGCGGCACCGTCATGGGCGACGACCTCGATGCGGCGCGCCGCGGTGCCGAGCACCGCGCGGTCCCGATGGTCGAGGTAGAAGTACACGCCCCCCGACGTGTCGCTCGTGATCCGGCGGAAGCTGAGCGTGCGGGTCGAGGGCCGCCGCGGGAGGTCGTAGCGCGCGAGCTCGCGCAGGGTACGCGGGTCGAGCAGGAGGAGCTGCATGCGAAGGGCGCTGGCGCACACGGTCACGATCCGTCCCTGGCGATCGAACGTGACCGACGCGCACTCGCCGCCCAGGAGCCCGCGGGCGGTCGACACGACCACGGGGTCGTGGCCGAGCGGGCCGCTCGCCGCGTGCGTGTCGCTCGCGTACGAGTCGCCGTGCATGTTGTTGGCGCCGCTCGCGGCCATGAATGGATGCCGCGGGACGGATCCCCCGACGAGGGGTCGGGGAGCGGCCGCGCGACCGCTGAAGGGCGGCACGAGACCGTAGCCCGAGCCCTGCCGAATCGGGGTGGGGTCGCCGCCGGCGCAGCCGAAGAGCCCGAGGAGCGCGACCACGGCCCCAGCGGCGACCACCCGGTCGAGCGCGGCGTGCGTGCCGGCCTGGCGCATGCCGCGTCCTACCCATCACCACGCCACCCGGCAAGCTCGCCGGCCCGGTCACGGCGGCATGGGAGTCCGTCGGGGTAAACCGCGGCGAGGCGGCGCGGAGAGGGTGGGGAGCCCGATCAGGCCGCGCGCTCGACGAGCTCGAGGTTCACCGCCAGCCAGTGCGGAATGACGAGGAGACCCCAGTCGCCGGGTCTGCGGACCGTGCACTCCCGGGTAGCCATGTTGGCGTACGGAACCCAGACCTCCTTGCCGTTCACGCGACAGAGGAGCCCCACTCCGTTGGAGCGGATCGCCTCGACGTACCTGAAGGTGACGAAGTCCTTCATGGCCATGTCCTGCGAAGACCGTCGCGGAGCCCGCCGCTACCTCAGCGAGCGTCCGAGGACGCGTTCCGCGGGCGCCTGTCAGGCTCCGATCGGCCGCGGCAGCAATGCGGATGCCAGCAGCGCCCGTCGCCGAGACACCTTGAGCGAGAGGCTTTCGGACCCCCGCGACGTGTAGAAGCTACAATTCCGCCCTCCCTTTTTTCAGCGAGCTGCAGGCGTGGCGCGCACATCGGTGCGGCGGCAAGCTGGCATGGAACCTGCTCCTCGACAGCGCCGTGATGATCGACCAAGACCAGCTGAGCCCCCTGATCGAACCCGAGGTCATTCTTCCCGAGCAGTTCTTCTCCGGGCCGCGCCGAGGCCAAGAACTGGGCGAGCATCGGCTCATGGCCGCCATTCTCGACGATGCCGTCCTCACCTACTGCGTGCCCCAGGTGGCACGCGCCCGCGGCGGAGGACGGGCCGAGCGGGAGGCCCGCGCCTGGATCGAGAGCACCGACCGCTCCTGGGTCTTCTCCTTCGAGAGGATCTGCGAGGCGCTCGACCTGGACGCGGAGTACATCCGCCGCGGCGTCCAGACATGGAAGCAGCGGACCGGCCGCCGCAGGGCCGTGGTGATCGACCTCCACACCTGGAGTAGGCCGGCGCACGACGACGGCGAGGGCGCCCTTCGGGTCGCCCTGGACGAGGCTCGCGTGCCCATGTGCGAGGCGGAAGGAGCGCGCCGGACGAGCGCCAGCTCCTCGTGACGCGCGCCCGGAGCCCACGGCTGGGAGACGATGCCGGAACGGATGGGTCGCGCCCAGGCAGCGTGGGGACCCCGGGGGGACACACTGTTCGCCGGAGAGATGGGCGCGCTCATGCGCGCCGTCGATTGGTCGGCGACGCCGCTCGGCCCGCTCGAACGCTGGCCTTGGAGCCTGTGCGGCGCCCTCGCCGTCTGCCTCAACTCGGAAGTCCCCATGATGATCTGGTGGGGGCCCGAGCTGGTGACGCTCTACAACGACGCGTGCCGTCCGATGCTCGGCACACGGAAGCACCCGCGCGCCCTGGGCCGACCCGGACGCGAGTGCTGGCTCGACGTCTGGAGCGTCATCGGACCGATGCTCGAGCGCGCGCTGTGGCGGGGCGAGGGGACCTTCTCCGACGACCTGCTCCTTCCGCTCGACCGGCACGGGCGTCGCGAGGAGGGCTACTTCACCCTGTCGTTCAGCCCCATCCGGGACGAGACGGGCCGTGTGCAAGGCGTCTTCACCACCGCCGCCGAGACCACGCGACACGTGCTGGGCGAGCGCCGGTTGCGCACCCTGCGCGACCTCGCGCTACGCGGGGCGGAGGCATGGACGATCGAGCAGGCGTGCGAGAGCGCCATCCGCACGCTCGCCGCCAACCCGGGTGACATTCCGTTCGCGCTGCTCTATCTGCTCGAGGCGGACGGGAGACGCGCGCGGCTCGCCGGGACGACGGGCGTCTCGCCCGGCGTGCTCCCCCCGACCGTGGAGCTTGCGGAAACGGAGACCAGCTCCACCGCCTGGCCGCTCGCGCAGGTGGCGCGCACGGGTCGCGTCGCGCGGATGGACGACCTGGGCGCGCGCGTCGATGCGCTGCCGATGAGCCGGTGGGGCGACGTTCCCGAGTCCGCCCTGGTGCTGCCGGTCGCCCGGGTGGGGCCGGGCCACGTCTGCGGGTTCCTGGTCCTCGGCATCAGCCCCCACCGTCCCCTCGACGAAGACTACCGCGACTTCCTCTGCCTGGTCACCGAGCACGTCGCGCTCATCATCGCGGACGCGCCTGCCTCGGAGGAGGAGCGCCAGCGAGCCGAGGTGTTGGCGGCGCTCGACCGGCAGCGGGCCGAGGCGCTCGCGCACGAGCGCGCCGCCCGCGCCGAGGCCGAGGCCACGAAGCGCCGCTTCCACGACCTCGTGCACGGGCTCGACGCCATCCTGTGGGAAGCGAGCCCGAAGACGGGCCAGTTCACGTTCGTCAGTCAACGCGCGGAGAAGCTGCTCGGCTACCCGCTCGAGCGTTGGACGTCCGAGCCGCAGTTCTGGCGGAGCGTCCTCCATCCCGACGACCGGGAGCGCACCGTCGGGCTCTGCCGCGGGGCCATCGCGGAGGGGCGCGACCAGGAGCTCGAATACCGGCTGATTGCTGCGGACGGGACGATCGTGTGGATGCACGACCGGATCTACGTGGCCCGCGATCGCCGCGGGCGCATGCGGAAGCTCCGTGGGTTCATGACCAACGTCAGCGAGCGCAAGCGCGCCGAGGAGGAGCGCGCCAGGCTGCTCGTGGACATGGAGTACGCGCGGCGCGAGGCGGAGACCGCCAACCGCGTCAAGGACGAGTTCCTGGCGACGCTCTCCCACGAGCTCCGGACGCCGCTCGGTGCGATTCTCCTCTGGGCCCGCCTGCTGCGCGGGAGCCAGCTGGACGAGCCGACCACGGCGCGCGCGCTCGAGATGATCGAGCAGGATGCGAGGGCGCTCGAGCGGATCGTGGGGGACATCCTGGACGTATCGCGCATCATCACGGGCAAGCTCGGCCTCCAGGTCGAGTCGGTCGATCTCGCGCCGACGATCGAGGCGGCGATCGAGGCCGTGCGCCCGGCGGCCGATGCGAAGTCCATCCAGATCGAATCCGTACTCGACGATCCGGTGACACCGATCTCCGGTGACGAGGCTCGCTTGCGGCAGATCGTGTGGAACCTCCTCTCCAACGCGATCAAGTTCACGCCCAAGGGTGGCCGCATCGAGGTCCGGCTGGAGCGGGCCGACTCGTCGGCGCAGATCACGGTGAAGGACACGGGACGGGGCATCGCGCCCGACTTCCTGCCCCACGTCTTCGAGCGCTTTCGCCAGGCCGATGCGTCGACCACGCGGGCGCAGGGGGGGCTCGGGCTCGGCCTGGCGATCGTCCGTCATCTGGTGGAGATGCACGGGGGCTGCGTCTACGCGGACAGCCCGGGAGAGGGGCGAGGGGCGACGTTCGCCGTCAGGCTCCCGCTGCTGCCGGTCCGACCGCTGGAGGCAGGCCGGAAGTCAGGGCAACCTGCAGGCCGCCGTGAAGCGGCCCGCGCCGCGCACACCTTGGAAGGGGTGCGCGTGCTGCTCGTGGAGGACGACGTCAACACGCGCGAGTCGCTCGGCGCGCTGCTCCGGCAGCGCGGCGCGCGTGTGACCGCGACCGGGACCGCCGCGGACGGACTCCGGGCGCTCGAGCAGGAGCCGCCCGACGTCCTCATCTCCGACCTCGGGATGCCGGACGAGGACGGCTACGCGCTCATTCGCAAGGTGCGGGGCTTGGGGCGGGAACGAGGCGGGCACGTCCCCGCCATCGCCCTCACCGGCTATACGGGCGTCGATGTCCGCGCGCGGGCTCTGGCCGAGGGGTACGACATGCACGTGCCCAAGCCGGCCGACCCGGACGAGCTGACGGCGCTGATCGCGCGCCTCGAGGGACGGGATGCGTGGACGGCCGACAGCCCCGGTGGCACGCACGGCGAGTGAAGGGCGGAGGCGCGATCCACGCCGCGCCTCCGCCCGTTGCCGACTCGCAGCTACCCGCGCGGGGCGGGGGTACGCCGCTCGCTCCGGGCCGAGCGCGGCGCCTGTTCGAAGTAGCTCCAGGGGAATTCCGGCTGGATCGGCGGCCGGAAGCCCGGGGGCACGGGGAAGGGCGCCGACACGACCTCGTACGCCCCGACCAGCTCCCGCGAGACGATCATGCCGAGGCCCTTCGCGACACCGATGGGCACTCCCGCCGCACCGTGCTTCTTCGCCTCGACGACAGTGTTGCCCGGGAGCTCCAGGACGCCGGTCGTCATGTCGGCCAGCCCGCGACCGAACTTGCGGGCCGCGGTCTGGGCGCCGGCCGGCGAGGTGAATGCCAGAATGCAGGCAAGCACCGCGAGGCCAGCCAATCCAAATACACGTCGACATCTCGAGCCTGGATGGCCGTTCATAGAGCACCTCCCTCGCAGCAGTGGCTGCTGCTGGGCGTTGGAAGCAGCTTCCGTGCCACGCCCTTTTGACAGCCCCGATCGCCTCGGTCAGGTCTATGGGCGTGCAACTCTTACAGGAGGGTTGTAAGTCTTGCGGGAGTTGCTATGGCCCTTGCCCGGGACCCCGCCCTCAGCTACCGACTAGCCACGGCTAGCCAGGTTCTCCGATGCCGGACGTGCTCCTCATCGATGACGACGCCAGCTTCCAGGCAGCACTGACCGAGCTGGTACGGGCGGAGGGGTTCTCGGTCGAGGGCGCCGGCAGCCTGGGCGAGGCGCGCGCGTACTTGAGCAAGCACACGCCGGACCTGGCGCTGGTGGATCTGAAGCTGCCGGACGGCAGCGGTCTGGAGCTCCTGCCCGAGATCCAGAATGGCGCCACCGAGGTCATCCTGATCACCGGCCACGCCACCGTCGATTCGGCGGTCGAGGCGCTCCGCAGCGGTGCCTCGGACTACCTGACCAAGCCGGTCGACATTCCGCGGCTCAAATCCGTGCTCGCGAACGTCGTGCGCCGCCGCGAGCTGCGCGAGGAGATCCAGGCGCTACGCGGTACGCTCCGCAGCCTCGGTCACTTCGGACCGCTGATCGGATCCTCCCCGCCCATGCAGGCGGTCTACGACATGATCGCACGGGTCGCGCCCACGGACGCGACCGTGCTGGTGCAAGGCGAGAGTGGCACGGGCAAGGAGCTCGTCGCGCAGACGCTGCACGGGTTGAGCCGCCGGCGGAAGGGACCGTTCGTCGCGCTCAACTGCTCGGCGGTGTCGCCCCAGCTGATCGAGAGCGAGCTCTTCGGGCACGAGCGGGGCAGCTTCACCGGTGCGGCACGCACTCACAAGGGCTACTTCGAGCGGGCCGAGGGCGGCACGCTGTTCCTCGACGAGGTCAGCGAGATGCCGATCGAGCTGCAGGTGCGGTTGCTGCGCGTGCTCGAGACAAGCATCGTGGCGCGGGTCGGCGGGGAGACCGAGCTCAAGGTCGACGTTCGCGTCGTGGCGGCGACCAACCGGGAGCCCGGGCAGGCGGTGGCGGACGGGAAGCTGCGCGAGGACCTCCTCTATCGCCTGAGCGTGTTCCCCATCCGGCTGCCGGCGCTGCGCGAGCGCGCTGGGGACGTCGAGTTGCTGGCCGGCGCGTTCCTCGCCGAGTTCAACGCCGCCGAGGGGACGCGGAAGGGGATCAGCCGCGCCGCGCTGGAGCTCCTGCGGGGACACTCCTGGCCGGGCAACGTGCGCGAGCTCAAGAATGCCGTACACCGCGCCTTCATCCTCGCCGACGAGGAGATCTCGCCCGGGCACCTTCCGTTGCTGCGCGCCCAGATCACGAACGGGCCGCAGGCGGAAGAGCCAGGCGCGGGCGGGATGGTCCAGCTCAGGGTCGGCTGTCCGCTCGCCGAAGCGGAGCGCCGGCTCATCCTCGCCACCCTGCACGAGCACGGCGGAAACAAGGAGAAGACGGCCAAGGCGCTCGGGATCAGCTTGAAGACGCTCTACAACAAGCTGAACCGATACAAGACCATCTCCGCTCTCTAGTGTGGTGTCCGGTCGAGCGCGCCCTCTCACCGCCCGCGCCGGCCAGGGTCGATTCTACGAAGTTCACTGTAAATCCTTACCGGCCACGCCGCGGAATCCGCGTGTGTCATGCGCAACGTTCCTGGCATGGAACATGCTCCGCCATGGCGCACCACCCGCGTACCGTCGGGAGCGGGTGCGACGTAGGGAGGTTCGTGGCCGAGTCCCAGGTCCACGCCCGCAACCCCGACACAATCCCGCATCGTGGGCCTCGGATGTCGGCCCGAACCTCCCTTCCCAAAGATCAAATCGTCGGGCCCCCTGTGCGCGGTGGGCCCGCGGCCCCCCGTCGAATGCCCGCGCGCGTGGTGACAGCAGGGCAGCGAGACCTCGCGTGCGCCCAGCGTTCTCGCACTGCCGGGCCGGCGGTGGGCGTCAGCTCGGTCCGCGACGACTTGCGCGTGAGCCGCCGGCCATGGTCTTAGGACACTGGACCATGGCCCGCTCGGCTGGGAGCAGAGCAGGCGATGACCGCCCGGGGGGATGGGACGGCATGCGTCGGCTCATCATCGTCTCGAACCGACTCCCGCTCAGCCTGACCCGCGAGCGCGGAGAGGTGCGCTTCGCGCAGAGCACGGGCGGGCTCGCCACCGGCCTCGCCGGCCCGCACGAGCACCTGCGCAGCCTCTGGGTCGGATGGCCGGGCTCCACGGAGGAGGACCTGAGCGAGGACGAGCGCGGCCGCATCACGCGCCAGCTCGCGGACCATCGGGCCGTTCCCGTGTGGCTCGATCCCGACGACGTGAAGCGCTTCTACGAGGGCTTCTCGACCAGCGTCCTCTGGCCGCTCCTCCACTACCTGATCGACCAGCTGCCCCTGCACGTGGAGGACTGGGACACGTACGAACGCGTGAACCGGCGCTTCGCCGAGGTGGTCGCCGCCCACCACCAGCCGGGCGACCTGGTCTGGGTGCACGACTACCACCTGATGCTCGTGCCGCAGCTCGTGCGCGAGCTCGTGCCCGGTGCGCGCATCGGCTTCTTCCTGCACGTCCCCTTCCCGGCCGCGGAGGTCTTCCGCACGCTGCCCGACCGCGAGCGGCTGCTCGAGGGAATGCTGGGCGCCGACCTGGTGGGCTTCCACACCGCCGGCTACATGCGGCACTTCGCCGCGTCTCTGCTGCGCATCCTCGGCATCGCCGTCGACGTGGACCGCGCGCAGGTCGGAGAGCGCACGGTCCGCCTGGGGGTCTTCCCGATGGGCATCGACGCCGGGAGGTTCGCCCGGCTGGCGGCCGACCCCGAGGTGGCGAGCGAGGTGAGCGCGCTCCGCGGCTCCGGCGACTGTGCCATCCTCGTGGCGGTCGACCGCCTCGATTACACGAAGGGCATCCCGCGGCGTCTGCTGGCCTTCGAGACCCTTCTCCGCCGCCGTCCCTCGCTGCACGAGCGCGTTCGCCTGATCCAGGTCGCGGTCCCGTCGCGCACGCGCATCGAGGCCTACCAGAGGTTCCGGCAGAGCGTGGACGCGATGGTGGGCCGGTTGAACGGTGCCTTCGCGACCGCGCGCTGGGTCCCGGTGCACTACATCTATCGAGGCCTCTCCGAGCGCGAGCTCGTGACGCTCTACCGTGCGGCGGACGTCATGCTGGTCACGCCGCTCCGGGACGGCATGAACCTGGTGGCGAAGGAGTTCATCGCTACGCGCACGGACGAGGACGGCGTCCTCGTGCTGAGCGAGTTCGCCGGCGCCTCTGCGGAGCTCGCCGAGGCCCTTCAGGTAAACCCCTACGACGTGGACCGCACGTCCGAGATCTACTACAATGCGCTCACGCTGCCGGTGGAGGAGCGACGCGCGCGGATGCTGGGGCTCAGGAGGCGGGTGGTTGCATATGACGTGGGGCACTGGGTCCGCTCGTTCCTCGGCTCCCTGGAAACGGCGAGCGGCGGCAGCGAGCACGCGGGGGCCACGCTCCCCCCGGCCGCCACGCCGCCCGCGGTGGTCGAGCGGCTGCGGGCTGCGACCCATCTCCTCCTGCTTCTCGACTACGACGGCACGCTCGTGCCCCATGCCAGCGTGCCCGAGCTCGCGACTCCCGACGAGGCCCTGCTCGAGCTGCTGCGCACCCTCGCCGCGCGGCCGCGCACCAACGTCCACGTGGTCAGCGGGCGATCACGCGAGAGCCTGGACCGCTGGCTCGGCCGGCTCCCGATCGGCCTCCATGCCGACCATGGCTTCTGGTCGCGGCCGGCGAACGGCGCGCCCTGGGTACAGCGACCGCTGCCGCCGATGGAGTGGCGCGAGCGGGCGCTCGCCATCCTCGAGCAGGCTGCGGCCAGGACGCCCGGATCTCTCGTCGAGCACAAGACCGTCTCGCTGGCCTGGCACTACCGGATGGCGGACCCGGAGTTCGGCGCGGTGCAGGCAAACGAGCTCCGGCTGCACCTCACGGAGCTGCTCAGCAACCTGCCCGTGGAGATCGTCGCCGGGGACAAGATGATCGAGGTGCGCCCCCACGGGATCCACAAGGGGATTGTCGCGGCGCCGCTGGTGGCGGAGATGCCGCCGGACACGACGATCGCCGGGCTCGGGAACGATCCGACGGACGAGGACCTGTTCGCCGCGTTGCCGCCGGAGGCGATCACCATTCACGTCGGGCCCGGGCCGAGCCGGGCCCAGGTCCGGATCGCGAACGTCACGGCGGCGCGGCGCCTGCTCGCCGCGATCGTGGCGGAGGCTGCCGCATGAAATCGATGAACGGCCCCGTCGCCGACCGGGTGTTTCAGTTCTGGACGCGGCTCACCCTCACCAAGCTGACCGGCCGCCGCGCCGTGGACCTCGCCGAGCTCGTGGAGCACCTGCGCGCGGTGCCGCTCTCGGTCGTCTTCCAGCACACGCATCACTTCCTGGTCCAGCACCAGTACCTCTCCCCCGAGCCGCCGAACGACTTTGCCTTCTGGGTGACCAACGTCCTGCAGGAGGAGGAGCTCGGCGAGCGCCTCGTGGCCATCGACACCGTGCGGTTCGAGCACCTGCGCGAGCTGCGCGACCGCATCGTGGCCGTCATCGAAGACTACCTCGAGCCGCGCCAGGCGCTGCGCACGGCGCCGGCCGGGGAAGAGTTTCACTTCATGGATGCGGTCTCGTTCGTGCTGCCGATCCGCCAGCGCGCAGCCAGCCTGGCCGAGTTCGCCGAGGCCCTCACGACCGTGGGCAACGCCTCGATCGCCTATCACCTGTTCGAGTCCCGGCTGCGCGATGGCGTGCAGGACAACGACTTCTCGAGCTGGCTCGAGGGTGCCCTCGGCGAGCGGGAGCTGGCGGTGGCGGTGCGCGGGGTCGACCCCTACTCGTACACCGCAGACGGCCTGCGCCACCGGCTGATCGGGATGGTCACGCAGCGCCTGCGGTCGCGGCTCGAGCCATGACCCCCACCCTCGACGCGTACGCCCCGTTCGTGGGCACCGGCACCATCGAGGAGCTCCGTCTCCTGGGCGACCGCCTGCGCGGACGAACGCTGCAGAACATCAACTCGACGGCGATCGGGGGCGGGGTCGCCGAGATCCTGAACCGGCTCGTCCCGCTCCTGCGCGAGGTCGGGATGGATGCGCGCTGGGACGTGATCCGCGGCGGCGACGCGTTCTTCGCGGTGACGAAGAAGCTCCACAATGCGTTGCACGGGGAGCCGCTGGGCGTGACGCCCCAGGATGTCGACGTCTTCCGCGAGACGACCGAGGAGAACCTCCGCACGCTCGATCTGTGCAACGACCTCGTCTTCGTGCACGATCCGCAGCCCGTGCAGCTGGTCGGGGCCCGCCGGCCGGGCTCGCGTTGGATCTGGAGGTGCCACATCGATCTTTCGGCTCCCGCCCCGGACGCCTGGGAGTTCCTGCGGCCCTGGGTCGAGCGCTACGACGCGGCGGTGTTCTCAGCGCCGCAGTTCACCCGGGCCCTCCCCATCGACCAGGTCCTGATCAGCCCGTCGATCGACCCGCTCGCCGACAAGAACCGCGATCTCGACGCCGCCAGCGTCGAGTCGGTGGTGAAGGGTCTCGGCATCGATCCGGCCCGGCCGCTGGTGACGCAGGTTTCTCGCTTCGACCGCTTGAAGGACCCGCTCGGCGTCATCGACGCCTACCGCCTCGTCCGGCGCTACAACGACTGCCAGCTCCTCCTGGTGGGCGGCGCCGCGACCGACGATCCCGAGGGCTCACGGGTGCTCGCCGAGTGCCGGGAGCGCGCCGGCAGCGATCCCGACGTCCACGTGGTCGAGCTGCCGCCGACCGCCAACCTCGAGATCAACGCCCTGCAGCGCGCTTCGACCGTGATCGTGCAGAAGTCCCTGCGCGAGGGCTTCGGCCTCACCGTGGCCGAGGCGCTGTGGAAGGGGAAGCCGGTGATCGCGGGAGCGGTCGGCGGCATCCCGCTGCAGATCACCCACAAGTACTCGGGCATCCTCACGCACACGATCGAGGGCACCGCCTACTGGATCAAGCAGCTGCTGAACGCGCCCGACTTCGCGCGCCGCCTGGGCGAGAACGGGCGCGAGCACGTGCGCTGGAACTTCCTCCTGACGCGCCACCTGCGCGATTACCTCCTGCTCTTCCTGGCCCTCGAGCGGCCGGGGGAGAGCCTGATCTCGTACCCGGCCGCAGGCGAGGCCTCCCTCGTCTAGCGACGCGCACGCTCCCCGGCCTGCTTCGCCCGCTCGATCGCCCGGGCGAGCTGTCGCCGCGCCCCGGCCACGTCGGTGAGCGGGCGCCCGCGCAGCCGGCCGACCTCCTCCGCCGTGTAGGGGACGAAGCCCTTCGGCACGTCGTCCCGGCCGAACCGCGCGAGCATCCAGTTGAGCACGGCCGCGAGGGCGGCGTCGTCGAGCGGCGCCTGGGCGACGCCCGGAACCCGCACCAGGAACTCCCGCCCGCCCGGCACGCCGAGGAACCTGCCCACGGAGCCGGCGAGGGGCGGCACCGTTCCCGGCGTGCCGGCGCCGTCGGCGCGGTGGCAGCCCTGGCAGGTGACGGCGTAGTCGAGCGCGGGCCCGCTCGTGCCCTGGGCGGCCGCCATGCCCGGCGCCAGCACGAGGAGCGCGGCGGCCGCGCACCGCGCGCGCCTACGACCGGGTCGCCACACCGAGGACGACAGCCACCGAGCAGTTCACCGCCCGGCTCTGGGTGCCGAAACACCACAGCAGGTCGTTGTTCTTCATGGTGAGGTAGAGGGGCCGCTCGCCCTCGGTGCGCGTGCACCGGCAGCGCATGCAGAGCGTCTGCCCGCAGCAGTCGTTGTACGAGATGATGTAGTCCTTCCCGTCGCCGGGGTTGCGGCAGGTGCCGATCCACGTGAGGGGCGACATCTCCGTCCCCGGCGGGCAGGCGTTCTGCGAGCCGCCGCAGCAGGCGCAGAGGAAGCCGTCGATCGCGCAGTGCCGCCAGTAGTGGCAGCTCTTCGGGTCGCCCGCCTCACCGGGCAGCGCCGCGTCGTCGGGCACGGACGGGGACGATTCGCTCGCTGCGCGCGCGACCGGCAGCAGCGGCAGCGCCGCCGTCCCGGCGAGCGCGGTCCCGAGCCGCGTCAAGAAGCTCCGGCGGGACGTCCGGCGCGCGAGCTGGCGCGCGGCGCGTTCGCAGAGGCGGTCGAGCCAGGGGCGTCCGTCCGTCATCGTCGCACCGCCCCCCTGCGGTCCTCCTCTGCGCCGCGGAGGAAATCCTGGATCGACGCCACGCCGCGCTCCTTGGCCTCGAACAGGCTCTCGAGGTGCTCGCGCGTGTTGACGAGCCCGCGCGAGCGGACGACGCCCGCCGCGTCGAGCAGCACCGCGTAGGGCAGCTTCCCCACCCGGTAGGTGATGCCGAGCGCCGGCGAGAGGAGGTACGGGAACGCCTCGAGCCGCTCGGCGCGCACGAACGCCTCGTGCTCGTCGCGCGGGCCGTCGCTGGCAAGCACGATCCCGAGCCAGTCGCGCTCGCGGCGCGCGATCGAGCGCAGCATCGGGAGGAGCGCCTTGCAGACGGGGCAGGTCGGCGAGAGGAAGAAGAGGAGCGTGCTCCGTCCCTCGGCGCTGGGCCCTCCGACGTCGCGCACCGTCCCGGCGAGGTCCGGGGCGCTCACGACCGGCGCCGGTTCCCCGACCGCGGGGCCCTTTCCCACCATGAGCGCGCCGGCGGGTGCCACGCGCTCGTGGAGCACGCCGATCTGGCGCGCGAGCGCCGCCACCACGCACGCGAGGAGGACCACGAGCACCCACAGGACCGCGTTCGAGACGAGGAGCGCCTCTGTCATGCCTCACCTCGCAGGCGGGCCAGCCGGGGCGCGTAGGCGATCACGCGGTCGAGCGAGGCATAGCAGGCGGCGAGCGCCGCCGTCGCCCCCGCCACGGTGACCGCGTCCACCCAGAGGAGCGCGCGCGGGTGCACGGGCGCGAGCCCGGCGAGCGCCGCGGCCGCGAGCACGGCGTTGCGCGCCACCAGCCAGCCGCCGATCGGCCGGCGGACGGCGGGGCCCGCGCAGCCGCAGTCGATGTCCCACCGGCCGCGCGCCAGGTTGATCGCGATCGCCGCGCCGTAGACGACGAGGAGGGCCGCGGCGGCGAGGAGGCCCGCCGCCCGCACCCCCGGGACGAGGAGCGCGCCGGCCGCCGCTGCTTCCACCGCGACCAGGAGAGCCGCGGCGGGCGGCGCGAAGCGGTCAGGAACGAGGCGATACTCGGCGACCGTCGCCCGGAAGCGGCCCGGGTCGCGCAACTTGTGGCCCGCGGCGACGAAGAACAGGAGCGCGAGCGCCGTCCGCAGCGTCAGGTCGACGACGGGGTCCATCTCAGGGCGAGAAGAGGAGGCTCCCGGCGAGGCCCGGCTCGGAGACCTCGCGGACCACGGCGCCGGTCATGGCGTCGTGGACGGTGACCGTGGGAGGCAGCGACGCCGAGGCGACGAGCACCGGGTGCTCGTCCTGGGTGACGAGGATACGCTCGACGCCCGTGTTGGGGAGGACCCTGGTGAGCAGCCAGCGCGTCAAGCCGCCGCTCCCGGCCTGCTGGCCGATGAAGCTCACCAGCGGGTTCAGCACCGGGATGCGCTGCACGCGCCGGCGCGTCGCGAGATCGTAGACCCACACCTCGCTCCCCGGCTCCTTGTGCGTGTCGGGGCCACCCTGGTGCATGAGGGCGTAGAGCCGGGCGGAGGCCGTATGCACGGCCAGGTGCTGGCCGCCGCCGATCCGCCACGAGGCGCGGCGGTCGGCCTCGTCGACCAGCGACCAGGTCTCCCCGAAGCGCGGCTTCTCGCCACCGACGTCCACGGGGTGCACCACGCCCTCGAAGGACACGAACAGCCACTCGTTGCCCCGGCGCACCGCCTTCTCGGTGACCGGGTCCTTCTGGGGATCGAAGAACGGCTCGCTGCGCTCGAGCCCCGCCTCCCCTCCCTCGTCGTTCAGCGTCACGCTGAGCGCGGCGCCGTTGCCGCACAGCATGAGGAAGCGGCGAGCGCCGGCAGCGTAGACGAGACTGCACCCCGGGGTGGCGATCTCGCTCGTGAACCGCCGCGCCTGCACATCCACGATCGAGACCGAGGTCTGGGGTGTCAGGTTGAAGACGGCCATGAACCGCCCGTCGTCGGAGAGCGCGTTCGCCGCGGTGCCGGGGAAGTACTCGGCGCGGTGCGCCGGTATCTCGATCTCGTCGCCGAGCGGCTTCAGCGTGGCGGCGTCGTAGACGGTGACCACGTCCGTCCGCTGCCCGCGCACGCCGCGCGCGTAGTACGTCTCCGCGAGGTATATCTCGCGGTGATCGGGCGAGAAGAGCGGCGCGATGACGAAGCCGACCCCGGCGGTGCCGGAGCTGATCGTGCCGAGGAGCCCCCCCGTGTCGGCGTCGAAGAGGGCCGTGCGGTGGAGGATGATGTCGCTCAGCCAGAACCAGTGAGGCCCGGGCCGCTCCGGCAGCGTCATCACCCTGCCGACCGTCTCCGCCTCCGCGGCGAGCGCGGCGCCGGTGGCGAGGAGCCAGGCGTCGAGCGTACCGAGCAGTGGACGTCGTGGCGACGGTCGCTTCATCGTCCCATCCCTGGGGGCCGGATCGCGGCGCCGTATAGCACGGTCGGACCTCGCGCGGCGAGGCTTTGCCTGTGCCTCCTCGTCCGCCGGCCGCGGGGGTCGGCTGGGGCCGGCAGGCTGACCTCAGCCGCCGCGCAGGTGCCACGCCTTCGGGCGCACGAAGGCAGCGATCCCCTCGCGCGCGAGCGTCACCCCGAGTCCCGAGGCGCCCCGCCCCGTCCACGGGAGCCGGGGGCTCACGCGGTCGCAGCAGTTCCAGTAGGCCGTCCCGGTGTTCACCCGCGCGAGCAGGCGCTCGGCGCGCGCGCGGTCGGGCGTATAGACGGCGGCCGTCAGGCCGTAGTCGGTGTCGTTCATGAGCGCAACGGCCTCGTC
>VBKJ01000153.1 GCA_005879795.1 Deltaproteobacteria bacterium | reverse complement strand
CACGAAGTCGAGGCAGGCCTGCACGTCGTCGCCCTGGATCACGGTGACGGCGGGCGCCACGTCGAAGGTGGCGAGCGACTTCCCGCCACCCGCGCGCCGGAAGCCCGACTCGAGCGCGTCGCGGTAGAAGCCGGTGCGGTAGGGCGAGTACCAGACCGCGAGCCAGCCGTCGGCGATCTCGGCCGCCTGTGCCACGCTCTTCGACCGCGTGGCGGCGATGTAGATGGGGATCTGGCGCCCGTGGAGGATCGAGCGCAGCGGCTTCCCGAGACCGGTCGCGCCCGGGCCGCGATACGGGATCTGGTAGTGCTCGCCCTGGTGCTCGAGCGGGCGCTCGCGGGCCCAGATCGCGCGCACGATCTCGATGTACTCGCGCGTGCGCGTGAGCGGCTTGCCGAAGGGCTGCCCGTGCCACCCCTCGACCACCTGCGGGCCGGAGACGCCGAGCCCCAAGAGGAAGCGGCCGCCCGAGAGCTGGTCGAGCGAGGTCGCGGTCGATGCCGTCATGGCCGGCGTGCGCGCCGACATCTGCATGATCGCCGCGCCGAGGTGGATCTTGCTCGTCTGCCCGCCGATCCAGGCGAGCGGGGTCACCGCGTCCGAGCCGTACGCCTCCGCCGTCCACACCGAGTGGAAGCCGAGGCGCTCGGCCTCGCGCACGAGGTCCATGTCGACCGCGAGCTGCGCGCCCGAGTAGCCGACGTTCAGGCCGAAGCGGATCATGCCGCCACCCAGTTGCCGTGGAAGCCGTAGGGCACGCGGTGCGGGAGGTGGACGACGGCCACGGGCTCGCCGCCCACGTTGCGTGCGTCCAGGATGTAGAAATCGCTCGTGTTGCGCGCGTGGTCGTAGGCGAGCACCAGTACCCAGCCGTCGTCCTCGGCCGCGCCCTCGCTGCGCGGGACGAAGAGTGGCTCGCCGACGCCGTTCTCGGCGCCGAAGCGCCGGGTCTCGGCGGTGCCGCGTTCGAGGTCGTATTTCTTCACCGCGGTCCAGAGTGGCTCGGCGCCGTCGCTGAGCTCGGGCTCGCGCGCCGCCGTGTAGCCGAAGCGGTGGCGCCGGCCGACGAGGCGCTCGTCGACCCGCGGGAACTCCGTGATGATGTCGTCGAGCGGCGTCGACTTGACGCCGCCGGCGCGGAGATCGATGCGCCAGCGGTGCATGCGAGCCGCGTTCTCGTTGCGGTAGCTCGGGTTCGCCGCCGCCCGGGGGTTCATGAAGTCGAGTTGCCCGTAGCGCGCCACGTCGAGCACGATCGCGTCGCCGTCGGCGAAGGCGTTCATGGGGTGGAAGACGTACGACGCCTCGGTCTCGAACCAGCGCACGTCGACGTTGCCGCCGCTCCGCGGCATGACACCGAGCCGCGTGCCGCGCTCGGGCTCCCAGGAGAAGGCGCCGCCGCGCTCCGCCATGTTCTCGAAGCTGAAGACGAGCGGGCAGAGGATGAAGACGACGTGGTCCCTCGTGATCGCGAAATCGTGGATCATCGACGGCCAGGCGACGTCGATCACCTCGCTGCGCACGAGCCGTCCGTCGCGGTCGGCGACGTGGTACTGGAGCCAGGGCGGGAAGGGCGAGTAGCCGAAGAAGAGCATCTCGCCCGTCTCGGGGTCCATCTTCGGATGCGCGGTCATGGCCCCGACCAGCCGCCCGTCGAAGTCGAACTCGCCGAGCGTCTCGAGGGTGCGCGGCTCCATGCGCGTCGGGAAGGCGGCCTCCATCAGCGCGAGCAGTCGCCCGGCGTGCCACACGATGTTCGTGTTGCCGGTGTTCTTGAAGCGCGGCGCCTCGCTCGGGTCGATGTCGAGGAGCCCCGAGAAGAGCCCGCGGCCGGCGGCGCGCTCCTCCTTCAGGCCGGCGCTCAGCACGTAGCGGTTGCGGTAGTGCGCGCGCCCATCGGCGAGCGTGACGGCGTGGATCATGCCGTCGCCGTCGAACCAGTGGTAGCGCCCGGGCGGCTCGAAGGCCGGGTTCGGTCCGTTGCGGTAGTAGGTGCCGTTCAGCTCCCGGGGAATCCGGCCGCTGACCTCGAGGTCCCCGGCCACGCCCTCCATGCGCCAGGGAGCGAAGTTGCCCTGCAGGAAGACGTTCACCTCCGATTCGCGACGTACCATGGGCGGTTCCCTTTCTGGCCGCGCGGGCGGCGCGCGCGCCGCGCGGCGGCGGCCGTGGTGAGCTGGGCGATCAACCCGTCGCGCAGGAGCGCGACGGCGGGGTCCTGGGCGGAGAAGTAGCCGCCGACGAGCAGCGAGGTGACGCCGTGCGCGGCGCACCAGCAGGCGCGCGTCGCCTCCTCGACCGGGACGCGCAGGCGGCCCGCGGCGGCGATCGCCGCGAGCATGCGACGCAGCCGGTCGTACGATACGAGGCCGGCAGGCGTGGGCCGCCGCGCGTCGCGCTGCTGGAACATGAGGCGGTAGTGGGCGGGATGCGCGAGGCCGTACTCGACGTAGCGGTCGAAGGCCCAGGCGAGCGCCTCGACCGGGTCGGCCGGCGGGCGGCGGCGGGCGAGGGCCCGGTCGAAGACCGCGAAGCAGTCGTCGATCACCCGCTCGACGAGCGCGCGCTTGTCGCCGAAGTGATGGTAGATGGTGGGCGGCGTCACGCCGGCGCGCGCGCAGAGCTGGCGGATGGAGAGGTCGCCCTGCGCGAGCAGGTCCTCGGCGGCCGCCAGGATGGCGCGCCGCGTGGCCTCCGAGTCGGCGTCGCGGGAGCGGGCGAGGGCGGCGGCGCGGGAGGCCACGGGCAGCTCTATAGCGCCGCTATATTTGGCGAGTCAAGGGGGCGTGCCGCGCGACGGGTCGGCGAGCCTCACGCCACGACCCCGCTCTCCTTCCAGCGTGCGATCTCCTCCCAGCTGCAACCGAGCTCGAGCAGCACCTCCTCGGTCTGCGCGCCCGCCTCCTGGGCGGGCCGCCGGACCACGGGCGGCGCGCCCGCGAACTGGACCGGGTTCGCGCACACGCGCACCGGACCCTCGGGCGCGGGCGACTCGAGCAGGTAGCCGTTGGCCTCGACCTGGGGGTCCCGGGGGAGGTCGAGCGGGCTCTGGAGCGGCCCCCAGATGCACTCCGACGCGCGCAGGATGCGCGCCCACTCGTCGCGCGCCCGGGTCGCGAAGTGGCGCGCCAGCTCCTCGGCGATCTCCTGGCGCTTCTCCTGTCGAGCCGCGGGCGTCGGGTAGCGCTCGAGGAGGTCCCGGCGGCCGATGGTCTCCGCGAAGTGCGGCCAGAAGCGCTCCGCCTGGAGCATCATGAGGACGATGGATTTCCCGTCCTGGCAGACGTAGTTCCCGACCAGCGGGTTCGGCGTGACGCGCATCTCGCCCGCCGAGGGCAGCAGGGCGCCGTACATGAGGGCGGCGACGATGTCGGGCGAGAGCACCCACATGGCCGTGCCGAGGAGCGAGACGTCGAGCTCGATGCCTTCACCCATCTTCTCGCGCCGGAAAAGTGCCGCGGCGACGCCGCCCGCGATGCACATCCCGCCGATGAAGTCGCCGAAGGCGGGCCGCTGCTGCACGTAGGGCCCGCCCGGCGTCGAGAGCCGGTCCGCGATCCCGCCCCGCGCCCAGAACGACACGCCGTCGTAGCCGCCGCGGCGCGCGTCGGGTCCGCGCGCGCCCTGGCCGTGGCCCTTGGCGTAGACGAGGCGCGGGTTCACGCGCTTCAAGTCCTCGTAGGTGATGCGCAGGCGCTCGCGCGCGTCGGGCAGGAAGTTGGTGAGGAACACGTCGGCGCGCTCGACCAGGCGATAGAGGAGCGCGCGGCCCTCGTCGGTCCCGAGGTCGATGCCGACGCTGCGCTTGTGGCGCCCGAGCTGTTCGACGATGAAGTTCCGCCCGGACGCGCCCGGGATCATGCCGCCGGTGATCAGGCCGCGGATCGGGTCGCCGTGGCGCGGGTGCTCGATCTTCACCACCGCCGCGCCCCAGTCGCCCAGCGCGGTGCCGGCGGAGGGGACGAAGCCCCAGTCCGCCACCTCCACCACCGTGATGCCATCGAGCACGGTTGCCATGAGGGCGAGACTAGGAGCCAGGGGGCGAGCGCGTCAAGGCACCGCTCGCACGCGCCCCGAGCGCCTGCTATGCGCGGGGCGTGGATGCGTGGAACCACAACAACTACTGCGTCCCGCCCGAGCACGTGGACGGCCTCTGCGCGTGCATCGAGGCGCTCTTCCCGTGGACGCTCATCGTGCGCAAGCCGCATCTCGTCGGCTACCGCCTGGGCGACGACCTGAACCGCGGCGCGCTCTATCTCCGCCCGACGCCGGCGGCGGGCGCGGTGTTCGACGCGGTGGCGCGTCTTCGGCGGAGCGATGCGGAGCTCGGGCGGGCGCTCGCCGCCCTCGAAGGGCAGGAGGCCGATCTGACCGACCACCACGGCATCCGCATCGCGAGCGTGGAGGAGTGGGAGTGGCGCGTGGCGCGCGCGCTCGTGCTGGCGCGCACGCGGCCCGAGCTCGGGGTGACGGTGGTGCGCGTCGAGCGCCCGGGCGATCCGGGGGCGGTGACGGACTACCTCTACCAGGCGTGGGTGAGGCTCGGGCTCCTTGGGCCGTGGCGGAACACCTTCGAGCTGCAGGCGCTGGCGGAGGGGAAGGAGCCGGTGCGCTGAGCCGGCCGGCGGGGCCTAGGTTCACCCGCCCTCGGACGCTCTCCTCCCCCCCGCCACGCCGTTCTTCGTACTCCGCTTGACCGCGTACATCGCTGCATCGGCCGCCCGGAACAGCCCCTCCGCGTCATCCGCGTGATCCGGGAAGGTCGCAACTCCGATGCTCACGGTGAGCGTCTCGCCCTCCCGCTCGCCCGGGATGGGGCAGGCCGCGATCGCCTCCCGCAGCCCCTCGGCGATCGCGCGCGCGGCCGTCGTGTCGGTCGCCGGGAGGATCACCACGAACTCGTCTCCGCCGAACCGCGCCGCCACGTCCCCCGGCCTGAGCCGCCCCCCGATCACGTGCCCCACCTCGGCGATGGCGCGGCTCCCCACCAGGTGCCCGTACCGGTCCACCACCGCCTTGAGCCCATCGAGGTCGAGCACCAACAGCGACACCGGCCCACCGCGCGCGAGCAGCGCCGGGAGCACCCGGTTGAAGTGCCGCGTGTTCCCGAGACCCGTCAAGTCGTCCGTGAGCGCCGCCTGCTGCGCCTGCCGGTAGAGCGAGGCGTTCTCGATCGCGATCGCAGCGTGGTCGGCGAGGCTCTGCACGAGCCGGAGCTCATTGTCGTCGAAGGCGGAGCCGTCGAGCTTGTTGATGACCTGGATGACGCCGTGAAGGGTGCCGCGGTGCACCATCGGCACGCAGAGCATCCTGCGCGGGAGGAGGCCAGTCTCGCGTGCGATACGGGGGTCATGGCGCGGGTCGTGGCTCGCGTCATCGAGGCGGACGGCCTCGCGGTGGAGCGCCACCCAGCCAGCGATGCCCTGGCCCATGTGGAGCCGCACGCCGTCGATCACCCCGTGGCGGAGCGCCCGCGAGACGCGAAAGGCGAGCTCGCGGCGCTCCCGATCGTAGATGACGAGCACCGCGTCCTGGCTCGGCACGGCGGCGGCGAGGCGGGCGAAGAGGCCGTGCAGCGCATCGGGGTCGTGCGCGACGCGCTCGAGATCGTCCGTCGAGGCGAGCTCGGCGACGACCGCGCCGGCCCGCTCGCGGTCTGCCTCGTCGAAGGGGCGGCCGTCGTAGCGGCGCGTGAGCTCGATTGTGCCTAGGACGCGCTCCTCGCCGCGCACCGGCACGATGAGCCGATCGGGGCTCATGAGCCCGCCCACCGCCGGGGGCAGCGGGGCTTCGCGGCAGGTGAGGGTGTTCTCCTGGAGCGTCTCGGTGGCCGCGAAGACGATCTCGTCGCGCTCGCGGTCGTAGAGGAGGAGCGAGAGGCCCTCCGCGGAGGTGACGTGCTTCGTGTGCTCGAGGACGATGCGGAGGATCTCCGGCAGGTCGAGCGTGGAGGTGAGCGCCTGGAGCGTGGCGTTGAGTGCGGTTACCTCGCGGAGTTGGCGCTCGAGGACGGTCGCGGCAGGGGCTACCGACATGCGCCGTCGCGGTAGCACGGCGCCGGCCCTGGCCGCCAGTCCTCGGCCGGGAGGAGCTTGCCGGCGCGGTCACCCGCGGAGTAGAGGGGGCCGCATGCCCGCGGCGCTCGAACACCTCCGCGTCGTCGACCTGACCGATCTCCGCGGCGCATTCGCGGGGCGGCTCCTCGCCGACCTGGGCGCCGACGTGGTGAAGGTCGAGCCGCCGCGCGGCGACCCGGGGCGCCTCGTCCCGCCGTTCGCGGGTGGCATCGAGGCTCCGGACCGCTCGCTCCCGTTCTTCTATCGCAACGCCAACAAGCGCAGCGCGGTCCTCGACCTGCACGACGCCGACGGCTGGCACCGCTTCTGCGCGCTGTGCGAGCAGGCCGACATCCTGATCGAGAACCTCGGTCCCGAGGGCGAGCGCCGCCACGGCCTCACCCCCGCCGAGGTCCAGGAGCGCCATCCGCGCCTCGTGCACGTCGCGCTCGCGGACCTCGGGCTGACGGGCCCGTGCGCGGGCTGGCGGCTCGAGGCGCTGCCGGCCTTCGCCGCTTCGGGCGCGCTTCATGCCTCCGGCTTCCGCGAGCGGCCGCCGTGCTGGCTCCCGGGCTACGCGGCACACGATTGCGGCGCGGTCTTCGCCGTGGCCGGCGCGCTCGCGGCCCTCCTCGACCGCGCGCGTCACGGCAGGGGGCAGACGGTCGAGGTCTCGGTGCAGGAGGCGGCGCTGAACGGCATGAACCCGTGGTCGATCCCGCTCGCCGACTACGCGCGCCTCTACCCGATGCTGCCCGTCTCACCGCCGCGCAACGCCGACGGCGCGTACCACGTGCTCAAGACCGCCGACGGCTACGTGCGCGTGCTGCCCGGCTCGCCGCGGCAGTGGCGGGCGTTCGTGGCGCTCCTCGGCAACCCCGAGGCGCTCGAGGGTGAGCATTGGGGCGTGGCGCTCTTCCGCCTCATGAACGGTGACGTCGTGCGCGTGGTCGCCGCGGAGGCGCTCGCGGGGCGCGCGCGCGCGGAGGTCCTCGCCGAGGGGCGCCGGCTCGGCGTGCCGATCACGCCCGTCAACACGCCCGAGGAGTTCGTGGCCGAGGAGCAGACGCGCGTCCGCGGCTACTTCCGCGCGACGGGGTTCCCGCACCTGGGCGACGCGCCCTTCGCGCCCGCGCCCTTCAACTTCTCGCGCACGCCCGCGGTGCTGGCGCGCCCGGCGCCGGTACCCGGCGCCGGCTTCCCGCCGCGCGCGCCCGAGCACCCGAGCGGCGACGGCGCGAGCCGCCCGGCCCTCGCCGGGCTCCGCGTGATCGACCTCGGCTGCGGCGTCGCCATCCCCGAGACGGGGACGCTGCTCGCCGAGCTCGGCGCCGAGGTCATCAAGGTCGAGTCGCGGGCCAACGTCGACTTTCTCCGCCGCGTCACGGTCGAGCCCGACGCCTTCGACCGCTCGTGGACCTTCAACGACGCCTCGCGCGCCCAGCTGAGCGTCGCCCTCGACCTGCGCACGCCGCGCGGCCGCGAGCTGGCCCTCCGTCTCTGCGCGGCGGCGGACGTCCTGATCGAGAACAACCGCGGCGACGTGGTCCGCCAGTGGGGTCTCGACTACGAGGACGTTCGCCGCGTCCGTCCCGACATCATCTACGTCGCCTCCCAGGGCTTCGGCCGCGGCGGGCCGCTCGGCGAGGCCTCCGCCTACGGCCCGCTCAACTCGGCCTTCGCGGGCGTCACCTGGCTCTGGAACCATCCCGACGCGCCGTATCCCGCAGGCTCGTCGCTCAACCACCCCGACCACATCGCCGCCAAGCTGGCGGCGGTCGCGGTGCTGGCCGCGCTCGAGCACCGCCGCCGCACGGGCGAGGGGCAGCTGATCGAGATGTCGCAGGCGGAGGCGGCAGCGTATCTGATCGGCGAGTTCTACCTGGAAGGGCCGGCGACCGGCCGGCCCACCGCCCAGCGGGGCAACGCGGCCCTGTACGCCTGCCCGCACGGCGTCTACCCGAGCGCGGGCGAGGACCGCTGGGTGGCCATCGCGGTGGTCGGCGACGAGGCGTGGGAGCGCTTCGCGGGCGCGCTCGGCTGGCCCCACGACCCCGCGCTCGCGTCGCTCGCGGGCAGGCTCGCCGCGCGCGCCGACCTCGACCGCCGCGTCGCCGAGTGGACGCGCGCGCGCAGCGCCGAGGAGGCGGCCGCGGCGCTCCAGGCGGCGGGCGTCTCGGCCATGCCGGTCCAGAACGGCGACGATCACCGCGCCGACCCGCACCTCGCCGCGCGCGGCGCGATCGTGACCGTCGAGCACCCCGAGATCGGTCCCGAGCGGCACAGCGGGAACCCGATCCGCTTCTCCCGCACGCCGCTCGCACCGCCCCGGCCCGCGCCGCGCCTCGGCGCCGACACCGAGGACGTGCTGACTCGCGTCCTCGGCCTCTCCCGCGCCCAGGTGGCCCGCCTCGCCGAGGACGGCGTCCTCCAGTGAGCGCGGCGACGATCCGCGGCCGGGCGGCGGTCGTCGGCATCGGCCAGACCGCGTTCGGGAAGTCCCTCGGCCGCTCCGAGTACGACATGGCGCTCGAGGCGATCCTCGCCGCCTGCGCCGACGCCGGCCTCTCGCCGCGCGACATCGACGGCACGGTGCGCTACGACATGGAGACGACCGACGAGGAGAACTTGCTCGCCGCGCTCGGCCACCCCGATCTCGGCTGGTTCGCGTCGAGCGCCTGGGGCGGCGGCGGCTCGGCGTCGGTCCTCGTGCTGGCGGCGACGGCGATCGCGGCCGGCATGGCGTCGACCGTGCTGGTCCATCGTTCGCGCGCGCGCGGCAAGCACTCCGCCTACGGCGCTGGCGTGCACCAGGGCGGGCGCTACTGGGAGCGGCTCGGAGAGGTGGCGCTCACGGGTTTGAACAAGTGGCACGTCCCGCACGGCCTGGTCGCCGCCTTCCAGGAGATGGCGATGATCGCCATGCGCCACCGCATCGAGTACGGCACCACCGACGAGCAGTACGCCGAGGTGGCGGTCGCCTTCCGGAGCCACGCCGTGCGCAACCCGCATGCGGTCATGGGCACGCCGATCACGATCGCCGACCACCACGCCTCGCGCATGGTCTCCGACCCGCTGCGGCTGCTCGACTGCTGCCTCGAGACCGACGGCGCGGTCGCACTGGTCGTGACCGCGGCCGAGCGCGCGCGCGACCTCCGCCAGCCGCCCGCCTACATCCTGGCCGGCGCGATGGCGGCGGGCGGCCACCACATCCGTCTCTCGACCTATTACGAACGGGGCAGCAACCGAACCGATGACGGCGCCCCGCGCGCCGCCCGCCGGCTGTGGGCGATGGCAGGCGTCGAGCCGAAGGACATCGACGTCGCCTGCTTCTACGACTTCTTCACGCCGCTCGTCATCATGGCACTCGAGGATTACGGCTTCTGCGGGCCGGGCGAGGGCGGGCCGTTCGTCGAACGGGGCGGGCTCGCGTGGCCGGACGGAAGGCTCGTCTGCAACACCAACGGCGGCCAGCTCTCCGAGGCCTTCATCCACGGCTTCAACAACACGGTGGAGGCGGTGCGGCAGATCCGCGGCACCTCGACGGCGCAGGTCGCTGGCTGTGAGCTCGCCCTCGTCGCCGGCGGCAACACCGACCCGACCGGCGCCGTGATCCTCCGCCGATGAGCCCGCCGCTCCCGGGGCCGACGCGTGACGATGCCGAGTTCTGGGCCGCCGCCCGGTGCGGCGAGCTCCGCTTCCAGCGTTGCACGGGCTGCGGCCGCTTTCGCCACTACCCGCGGCCGACGTGCCCCCGGTGCCTGTCGCGCGACTTCGCCTGGGAGCGCTCGACTGGCCGCGGCACGGTGTGGACGTGGACGATCGTGCGCGGACCGACGCTGCCTGCGTTCGAGTCGAAGCAGCCCTACAACGTCGTCGACGTGCTCATGGAGGAGGGCGTGCACTTCGTGAGCGAGGTGCTCCACTGCCCGCCGGAGCAGATCCGCGCCGGCATGCCCGTCGAGGCGGTGTTCGTGGCGGCGAGCGACGAGATCACGCTCGTGAAGTTCCGCCGCGCGCCCTAGCTCCAGCTCCCGAGCGTCGCGTGCCGCAGCGCCGCTCCGCAGCGCGGACACGGGATGCGGTCCACGGTTCCCTCGATCAGCTTGACCGGCGCGTTGCACTTCGCGCAGCGTCGGTCGCGGCGGTCGGCGCGCTGCTCGGAGAGGTCGACGACGATCAGGTCCTTGCACTCGCCGCAGACGGCGAGGCCGCCCCAGAACCGGGCGCGGCCCGCCTTTCCCCAGCCGACGCTCAGCTGCTCGGTCGCGAAGCCGCACGAGGGGCACTTGTAGGCGACGATCGAGCCCATCAGTTGAGCCCGTAGAGCGCCGCGGCGTTCCCACCCGCGATCAGCGCCCGCTCGTCCTCGGGGACGTCCTTGAAGTGCTCGGCCAGCGCCGCGCGCGACCTCGGCCAGGTGCTGTCCGAGTGCGGGTAGTCGGTCGACCACATGATGTTGCGCAGGCCGGCCCTCTGGCGCGCCGCCACGCCCGACAGGTCCTGGATGAAGGTCGCGTGCCCCTGGCGGTACCAGAAGGTGCTCGGCTTCTCGGTGATCACCGACTTGGTCCAGAAGCGGTGCTTGTTGAAGGTCTGGTCCATGCGCTCGACGAAGTAGGGGATCCAGCCGATGCCGCACTCGACCAGCACGAAGTGGAGCTTCGGATGGCGCGCCAGGATGCCGGTGAAGACGAGCGTCGAGACCACCTCGCAGATCGAGATGGGCGCGATGGCGATGAAGGTCTCCTTCACGCCCGGGGTCGGGTTCATGAAGGTCTGCTGCACGTTCGTGTTGCGCGGCCCCACGATGTGGAAGCTCACGGGGAGCCCGGTCTCCTCGACCAGCGACCAGAAGGGCTCGTAGGCGGCATCCCAGAGCGCCTTCCCGCCGCGCTCGTCCGGGAAGGGGTCGACATGGAAGCCGCGGAGCCCGAGCTTCGCGACGCGCCGGAGCTCGGCCATCGCCTCCGCCAGGTCGAGGAGGGGGATGTGCGCGAGACCGACGAGGCGGGTGGGCGCCGCCTTCGACAGCTCGACCATCCAGTCGTTGTAGGTCTGGATGACGTAGCCGCGCAGCTCGGGATCGGGCGAGAGCGAGGTGACGGGCCCGCCGAAGTAGAGGATCTCGGCGTCGACGCCGTCGAGGTCCATGTCGGCGAGCCGCGCCGCCGGGTCGTAGGAGCCGGGCCGCATGTCCTTGTAGGTCATCCCCGAGGGCCGGAACTCCTCGGGCTTGTGGCCGGCAGAGGCGTCGAGACCGATCGCACCCGAGACCTGCGAGTCGACGATCCACAAGTCGCCTTGCGGCGTGGACTCGACGCGGGGCACCCGGTCGCGGAGCTTCGCGGGCGCGCGCGACGTCCACAGGTCCTTCGGCGGGTTCACGTGCGAGTCCGCCGAGATGATGCGCTCGTTCGCCATCGTCACCTACCTCCCGGGGAGGTTATTAACCGACCCGGCTCGGCCGGTCCACCCGGGGTCAGGGGGGTGACGCTCGCCTTCGTCTTGGTGCACGCGGCCAGCGCCGCGCGGCTCGCGCCCAGGACGACCGCGAGCGCTGCGAGCGCCACGAGGAGACGGCGCCATCGTCGACGCCGAGCGGGCGCGAGCCGACGAGCACGTCACCGCAGTCGCACGGTACGGCACGCCCGCCCACGTCGTCGTTCGCAGCGGCGCGCGCGGGGATGCCCTGCGGGGCGCCGGGGCTGGCGCTGTTGCATCCATCGGGAACCCCGGCCGGCCGCGCGACGGCGGCCCCCGGGCGCCGTCAGCCCCTTGCCGCCCCCGTCGAGCCGGTGCCGCCTTTGTGCGGAAAATCCAACCCCCGGCGGCCTTCGCGGCTCTGGCACCGGGTTTGCTCCAGACCCGGGCATGCGGCGCACGGCCGGCTTCACGCTCGTCGAACTCCTGGTGGTGGTCGCCATCATCGGCACGCTGGCGGCGCTCGCCATGCCGCAGTTCGCGGGCCAGAAGGGCAAGGGCTACGACGCGCGCGTGATGCAGGACGCACGCAACGCGGCCACCGCCGAGGAAGCCTACTACGGCTACACGCTCGGCTACTTCAGCGGCGACTGCTCGCTCATGCCCGGCGTGAATCTCTCGCCCGGCGTGGGCTGCACGGCGACCGGCCTGGGGAACTCGTTCACCATCCGCACGAGCCATCCGCAGGCGACCCGGACCTGCACCTGGACGAGCGACGCGAGCCCGAACCTGAGCTGCTCGTAGACCAGGCCCGCGCCGAGCGCGCCACATTGGTCCGCGCCGCGGCGCGCGCTATAAGCCTTGCCGATGCTCAGCGCCGGCGAGCTGCTCGTCCTGGTGGGGCTGGTGCTCGCGCTCTACGGGGCGCTCCGCCCGCTGCGTCGCTGGCTCGAGGCCCGCATCGCCCGTCTCCTGCGCGGCGGCGCCGCGCGCCGCGCGCGGCGCGTCGTCGTCCTCGAGCGGCGCAGCGACGGGAAGTTCGGGCGGAAGGATGGCCATGACGGATGACGTGCGTGCGAACGCGCCTGCCGTGCTGGCGAGCGGCGCGGTGCTCGGCCTGGTGCTCTTCCTGGTCGCCGCGGTGTGGTCCTCGTTCACCATCATCCAGCCCGGCAACGTGGGCGTGGTCTTCAACCGCTGGTCGGGAGCGCTCAAGACGGTGGGGCAGGGGGTGGCCTGGCGCGTCCCGTGGATCACGCAGGTGCAGTCCTACCCGGTCGCGCTCCGCACCTACACCATGGTGCAGCGGGGCGGCGAGGGCACCGCGCAGGGCGACGATTCGATCGACCTGCCCACGAAAGAGGGGCAGCACATCCGCCAGGACATCTCCGTCACCTACAACACGAGCCACGAGCAGGCGGCCGACGTCTTCCGCTCGTTTCGGGGTGCCGACATCGCCGACATCGAGCGCACCTTCATCCGCCGGACGATCATCACCGTATCGCAGAACGCGGCCGGACAGATGTCGCTCACCGAGCTGATCTCCGCCCAGCGCGGCCAGCTCCAGGCCCGCATCCAGGACGACCTGCGGAACGAGATGAACAAGATGGGCTTCGTGGTCGACAAGGTCAACCTTGGCGCGAGCCACCTGCCCGACATCATCGAGAAGCAGCTGCAGCAGAAGATGGCCGCCCAGCAGCAGGCGCAGCAGGCGGAGTACGAGCTGCAGCGCCAGCAGACGCTCGCCAAGGCGAAGGTGGCGGAGGGTGAGGGCGACGCGCAGGCGACCCTGGTGAAGGCCAAGGCGCAGGCCGAGGCGAACCGCCTCCTCCAGGAGTCGCTCACGTCGCTCCTCATCCAGAACAAGGCGATCGACCGCTGGAACGGCTCCCTGCCCCAGTTCACCGGCGGCGGCGCGGTCCCCTTCCTGAACCTGAAGGACCTCGGCGCGGGCGAGGCGCACGCGGGCACCGGGCGCTGAAGCCCCCCGCGCTTGCGTCGCCCGTGGCGAGCGTGTACCAGCCCATGGAGGTGTGCGGATGACGAGCCCCGACGAGATCCGCCGTCGCATCGAGGCGGCGCTGCCCGGTGCCCAGGTCCAGGTCGAGGACACGACCGGCGCCGGCGACCACTTCGAGGTGCGGGTGCGGACCGCGGCCTTCGCCGGCAAGACGCTCATCGAGCAGCACCAGATGATCTACGGGGTCCTCGGCACCCTCATGCCGGAGATTCACGCGCTGGCGCTGCGCACGGCCGCGGCGTAGGAGAGAGCCCGGATGGCCGACGTACTGGACGACATCGCGCGCGAGGTGAAGGGGAACAACATCGTCGTCTACATGAAGGGGACGCCGAGCTTTCCGATGTGCGGCTTCTCGGCCGCGACGGTGGCGGTGCTCAGGGAGATCGGCGTGCCCTTCAAGGCGATCGACGTGCTCGCCGAGCCGGAGAAGCGCGAGGGGATCAAGCGCTTCTCCAGCTGGCCGACCATCCCCCAGGTGTACGCGGGCGGGAAGTTCGTCGGCGGGTGCGACATCGTGCGTGAGATGCATGCGCGCGGGGAGCTCGCGCCGCTGCTGCGCAGGGCGGTCGAGGGCTGAGAGTCCGAGCGCGGCGCCGTTCAGTCGCGCCGCCTGATCCCGCCGCAGGGCGCGATCCGCCAGCTCTGGGTGAGCCAGTAGTTGGCGAGCTTCTCGTACTCGCTCAAGACGAGCTTGGCGTCGCGGCGGACGCGCCACCAGCGGGCGGCGGTGAAGGCATCGGAGCGCGACGGGCGCATCGCGAGCTCGATGCCCTTGCCGAGGGCCTGGCGGAGGATCAGCCGGGCGCGGCGCGTGTGCGCGCGGGAGGTGACGACGACGAGGCGCCGGACCCCCTGGCGGCACGCCCAGCGCGCGATGGTGCGCGCCTCGCTCTCGGTGCTGACGGCGCGTCGGCGCAGCAGGAGGATGGCGGTCGGCGGGACGCCGAGCTGGCGCAGCGCCGTCACCGTGAGCTCGTCCTCCTCGGGCAGGCGCACGCCGCGGGCGCGCAGCGCCGCCTGGCCGCGTGGCAGGCGCTCGCGCGTCACGACCACGCGCGGCGCGCGCCCGGTGCCGTAGAGGTCGGCCGCCTCGAGGGCCCGGTCGGGGACGGACCCGGCGAGGACGACGATCGCATCGGCGCGGGGCGGGAGCGGGTCGGCCACCACCAGCACGCGCCCGGCGGCGAGGATCGCGGCGACCGCCACGGCCGCGAGCGCGACGGCGACGCCGAGCGCGGCCCGCATGGCGCGGCAGTGTCCGGACCCGGGCTGGGAATGTCAAAGACCGCTGCCGAGCTTTTCGGAGTCGACCTGGCGGGCGCCCGCCCCCCCGGCCGCCCACCCGTCAGCGTGCCAGGATGACGACGCAGGCGTTGGCGCCGCGGCCCACCGTGTGCGCGAGCGCGACGTGCGCGCCGGGCACCTGGCGCGGCCCCGCCGCGCCGCGCAGCTGCCAGGTGAGCTCGACGATCTGGCCGAGTGCCGAGGCGCCGAGCGGCTCGCCCTTCGAGAGGAGACCGCCCGAAGGGTTGACCGGCAGCCGCGAGGTCATCTCGCCGCCGCCGTCGCGCACCCAGCGCCCGCCGCCGTGCTTCGCGCACAGGCCGAGCTCCTCGGCGGCGAGGATCGCGCGCGCGGCGTCCGTGTCCTGCAGCTCGACCACGTCGAGGTCCGCGGGGCCGAGGCCGGCCTCGGCCCAGGCGTCGGCGGCCGCCATCTCGGTGGGTGTCGGGACCCCGTCCTCGGCCAGGCCGGAGAGCGGCGTGTGCTCGCCCAGCACCGAGCCGGCGTGGTGCGAGCGGAGCGCCGCGGCGGCCACGCGCACGGGTGTGGGCCGCGCCGAGAGCACGACGGCCGCGGCGCCCTCGTTGGGCGCGCACAGCATGAGGAGCCGGAGCGGCTCGCATACGACCGGGGAGGCCAGGATCTCCTCCACCGAGAGCGCTCTTCGGTACATCGCGTGCGGGTTCGCGACCCCGTGGCGGTGGTTCGTGGCCGACACGCGCGCCAGGTCCTCGAGCCGGACGTCGCTCTCGACCATCAGGCGCTGGGCGCGGAGGGCGAAGTAGGCGGGCGTGGCGGCGAGCCCCGCCTCCTCGCGCCACGGCTCGAAGAAGCTCGAGCGGATGATGCCGCGCGGCATCTTCTCGAGCCCGAAGACGAGCACGCAGTCGTGGCGCCCGCTCGCCACCTGCGCCGCGCCGAGGGCGAGCGCCGCGCCGCCGCTCGCGCAGCCCGCCTCGACGTTCACGATCGGCACGCCGCAGAGGCCGAGCGCCGTCAGCACCTTGTGCCCGGCGGCGACGCCGCTGTAGACCGTCCCGCAAAACGCCGCTTGGAAATCGCCGCGCCTCAAGCCGGCGTCGGCCAGCGCCGTGCGCACCGCCTGGGCGCCGAGCGCGGTGACGCTCTTCTCCGGGAAGCGCCCGAAGGAGTGGATGCCCACGCCGGAGATGTAGACCGGCCTCACCGCCCCTCCGGACGGAAAGCGTAGGAGAGGACGAGCCGTCCCTCGTCGTCGGTGAAGAGCGGCTCGACGACCAGACGCATCGACAGGCCCGGCCGCAGCCGCTCGGGCCGTGCCTCGGTGAGGCGCGCGATCACGCGCAGGCCGCCCGCGAGTTCGACGACCCCGAAGCCGTAGGGCATCTCGCCCCGGTAGCCGGGTGGCCGCGTCTGCACCGCGGTGTAGAGGCAGAGCCGGGCCTCGGGTCCGACGCGCATCTCGAGGCAGCCGTCGGCGGCGCAGTATGGACACACCGGCCCCGCCGGGAAGTGCGGCTTACCGCACGCGGGGCAGCGCGCGGTAAGGAGGCGCGGCCCGTCCGCGTCGGTTACGAACAGGCCGTCGACGATGGCGCGCGCATCCGCCATGGGCGTCTGTCTATCACGACGCCCGCTCACCACACACGGGTGAGGGCCTGGCTCCGGCCTCAGCCGCGGAACGGCTTCCCCCAGCGATCGAGGAACGCCACCTCCTCGACCGGCTTCCGCCGCGTCGCGCCGAAGCGATCGACCGGATAGCCGAGCGGGACGAGGGCCACTGCCTCGACCCCCGCCGGAATGTCGAGGACCGCCTTGAGCGCGGGCTCGAAGGTGCGGTGGAGCGTGGTGAGCGTCGCGCCCAGGCCGAGCGCCCGTGCGGCGAGGAGGACATTCTGTACCGCCGGGAAGATCGAGGCGTAGGCGGCAAGCGGCGAGCGGAGCGAGCAGTCCGGGCCGGCGAGCGGACCGAGCTGGCGGTGGTCGAGGCAGCAGACGATCAGGACGGGGGCCGCGGCGAAGTTGAGCGCGAGGTCGCGCACCCCGCGCATCATGCGCGCGTAGTGCGGACGGTCGCGCACATCGCGGTCAGCGTCGGCCGCAGCGGTGAACTGCTCGGCCGCCTCCCAGGCGGCGCGATAGCGCTCGCCGATCGCGGCGCGGGCCCGCTCGTCGCGCACCACGACGAAGAACCAGGGCTCCGCGCCGCGCGCCGAGGGCGCGCGCGTGGCGGCCGCGATCACACGGCGGATGGCGGCGTCCGGCACCGGATCGGAGCGGAAGCGGCGTAGCGCCCGCTGCGTGTCGACGACGGTGAAGAAGTCGAGCGGCCCGGCCATGCTACGGATCCATAGGCCAAGCCCGGCGCGGCCGCTACCGCGCCGGCGAGAAGCGTCGGGGTGGGGGAGGGCGGTCGGGCCGCCGGGAGGCCGGGCGTCTGGACGGCCGCACCCGCCTTCGACCCCAGCGTCGCGCTGGCTGGCTAGCCCGCCGGCTCGAGCGCGGCCTCGACCTTCGGCGTGCCGAGCCCGTGCCAGTCCGTGAAGAAGCTGCCCTCCCGGGGCCGGAGCTTGAAGGCGTTGCCGAGCAGCGCCTCGGGGCTGAGGATACGCAGCCCCTTCCCCCACGCGGCGACGAAGCCGCGCGGGTACTCGTAGAAGGCCCCCTCCAGGAAGCGCAGCGGCAGCGCCCTCCCCTTGAGATCGTAGGTGGGCAGGTCGCCGATCAGCTCGCAGGGCCCGCACGCGACCGGCGCGTTGAGCCAGTCGTAGCTGCTGACGAGCTTGGTCGTGGCGAGCTTGTAGCCGGACTTCTGGATGTCGACGCGATACGTGTTGTCGCGGCGCAGCCGCACGGTGGCCGGCGTCGTGACGGTGTACTGCTTGGTCGGGTCGAGGTAGTTCGTTCCGCGCTCGGAGAGCGTCGGCATGATCGTGGCCGTCGCGCCCGGGGGATTCGATTCGAGAGCGACCTCCTGATACGGCCCGTGCAGCAGGGTCGCGCAGCCGCCGAGCAACGCGAGTACGGACGCCAGGAAGAGCGGTTCCCGTCTCATGGCCTACCTCCTGCCGGTCCACCCGACCGGCGCCAGCGATTACTTCTTGCTGCTGTTGCCGAGCACCGTGTCCTTGAAGGTCTTCGCGACCGAGAAGCCAACCTTCTTGCGCGCGGGAATCTTGATGGGCTCGCCGGTTTGCGGGTTGCGCCCCATGCGCGCCTTCATCTTGCGCAGGCGGAAGATGCCGAGGCCCGGGATCTTGACCGATTCGCCCTTCTTCACGGTCTTGACCACGGTATCGATGATGGACGCGAGGATCTCGTCGACCTGCTTGCGGCTGGCGCCGGTCCCTTCGGCGAGTTTCGCCACCAATTGTGCCTTCGTCATCAGACCTCCTGGGGGGGTGGAGAGCGGCGCGACCTTACGGCACCCGCCATGCGGGTGTCAAGGAAACCCACGTCTACCAAGGGCTCGGCGCGCGCACGGCCGGTGCGCGCGGGACGTGGTGATGCGCGCGGGCAGGGGGCGTGGCCGCCGTCTCCGCTCCTCGGGTCCCGGGTGCGCGGGCGTGCCGGCGCAGAGGCGCTGCGCCGGCGGCCCCGCGGCCATACCCGCGGGTCGCTACCGTCCCGGCGCACGGGCGACCAGGCACCTGCTCAGGGCGGGTCGTCCCTCGCCCTGGGCCGGGGCGATCGTGCGGTGGGGGTTCTTGCAGGCGCGCAGTGCGCGCTCCCGGGCGCGTGCGATCATGCAGGCTTGCCGGTCCCGGGCGTGCAGGACCGCCGCAGTGGCCGTTGATATTCTTGGAGAATCACGGAGTTCCGTGGCACTCAAATTGCACACCGTCAAGCCGCCCGCGGGCAATCTGTGAACGAGACCGGTACACCGAGCGACGGCGTCCGTGACCGCTTGGAGCGCATCCTCGCCTCCTACGAGGAGATGGATCGGCGCTTCTCGGCGGCCGGCGGGGTCGGCAGCCTCCTCAACCTCTACGAGCAGGTCCGGCGGGAGCTCGAGCGCGTCTCCTTCGAGGAGCTCGATCGGATGACCCTCGAGATCAAGACGTTGATCGAGGCCCTGCTCAAGATGGACTACGAGCTTCGCAAAGTCCACAACTTGAAGCTCGCCTTCGAGACCAGGCCGCCGGGCGCGGGGCCGCTCGGATGAGCGGAGCGCGGGTCCAGGCATCCGCCATGGTGTCGCGTGCTTGCGCGACCCATGCTTGCAACTCTGCAGGGGCCCCTCCTAGAATGCCTCGGGCGGCATGCCGCGGGAGTTGATGGGCATGTCGGGCGGGGTGGTCACCACCGGCTCGCGTAGCTCCTCCCTCCACCGGTTCGCGGCCAGGCGAGCAGAGGGCGGTGGCGCGGACCCCCCCGCCGCGTTCGCCGGATCGCTCGCAGCCATGTCAGCCAACAAGCTCCCCGGCCCCGAGGGCCCCGTGAAGCTCGGCCCGCTCGTCACGCGGCCGCCGCTGCTCCGCGCCGAGCACGGCACGCCGGTGTTGGTGCAGGAGAAGGTGCTGGCCGAGATCGCGCACGAGCTCGGGAACTTCTTCCACAAGCTCTACTACTGGTCCGACTACCTCAAGCAGAAGCCGGCCCCGAAGTCGGCGGACTCGACCGCGGCGCAGATGCTCGAGCGCACGATCAAGAACCTCGAGGACTTCTTGAGGGTCTCGCTCGACTACTTCCATCCCACGCAACTCTCCTTCACCCGCATGGCGGTGAGGGATCTCCTCGAGGGGCTGCTCTTCCAGGTGCGCGCGCAGCTGAACGGCACGTCGGTCATGGTGTCCGAAGGCGACGCGTGGCCGAGCGAGGGCGGCGGGGTGCTCATCGATCCGGGGCACCTCTCGCGCGCCTTCGAGGTGGCGGTGCGCCAGCTGACGAGGCAGGTGGGATCCGCGTCGAGCATCGCCGTCACCATCGAGCGCAGTGCGCGCCGCGAGCGTGCCGGGCTGGAAGTCGGCTTTCATCTCCGCCTGCCGAACGAGGCCTCGCCGCTCTTCCGCACCGCGGAGGCCGGGATCGAGTGGGCGGTGGCCCAGAAGGTCGTGGGTTTGCACGGCGGAGAACTCCTGGAGCGTGACGGGGGTCCGGAGGAGAAGAGCCTGGTGATCTTCCTTCCGCTGTGCCCCTGAACCGAGGTCGGGCAATGGAGACACGCATTCTCATCGTGGACGACGATCCCTTCATCTGCCGCCAGCTCGAGGAGCTGTACTCCTCGCAGCAGTACGCGGTGGCGAGCGTGCCGAACGCGCTCGAGGCGCTGCGCCTGCTGCAGGAGCACGAGTTCTCGCTCGCGGTCGTGGACCTGAAGATCCCGGGTACCGACGGCATCGGCCTCACGCGCGAGATCCGCGACCGCTGGCCCGACCTCGACGTGATCATGATCACCGGCTACGCCAGCATCAAGGGCGCCGTCGAGGCGATCAAGCAAGGTGCGAGCGACTACATCACCAAGCCGTTCCAGAAGGAGGAGATCCTCCTCGCCACCGAGAAGATCCTCGAGAAGCGCCGCCTGCTCGACGAGATCAGCTACCTCCGCAGCCAGCTCTCCGACCGCTACTCGTTCGCCAACATGGTGAGCCGCAACCGGGTCATGCACGAGATCTTCGAGACCATCGGCGTGCTGGCGCAGAACGATGCCACCGTCCTCATCTACGGCGAGTCGGGGACCGGCAAGGAACTGGCCGCCCGCGCCATCCACTTCCAGGGCAAGCGCAAGGGCGGCCGCTTCGTCGCCATCAACTGCGCCGCCTTCCCGGACACGCTCCTCGAGAGCGAGCTCTTCGGCTACGAGCGCGGCGCGTTCACGGGTGCGGTCCACGACCGGGTGGGGAAGATCGAGCTCTCCACCGCCGGCACGCTCTTCCTCGATGAGATCGAGTCGATCTCGCTCAACATGCAGCTCAAGCTCCTGCGCGTCCTCGAGGAGCGCGAGGTCGAGAAGCTCGGCTCGAACCGCCGCATCAAGGTGAACATGCGGATCATCACGGCTACCAACATGGAGTTGGCGCAGGCGGTGGCCGAGGGCCGGATGCGCGAGGACTTCTACTACCGCATCAACGTGGTGCCGATGCGCATCCCACCGCTGCGCGAGCGCATCGAGGACATCCCACTCCTGGTCGGCGAGTTCCTCCGCAACAGCGAGATGGCGCGCGAGAAGGGCATCAACCGGGTCTCGAACAAGGCCCTCTCGCAGCTCATGAGCTACGCCTGGCCGGGCAACGTGCGCGAGCTCGGCAACGTGGTCGAGCGCGCCATCCTGCGCACCAGCGGCGCCGTCATCCGCGAGGTCGACCTGCCCGGGCACAGCGGCGTCGGCAAGGAAACGGGGAACGGCAACGGCCGCCATGCCGGCTACGACTACGAGGTGCCGCTCAAGGAGTACCTGCGCCGCGCGGAGAAGGACTACCTCGCGCGCGTGCTGCGCAAGTACCGGGGCGGCATCAACCTCTCCGCCAAGCACGCGCTCGTCGACGCGGCGACACTGCACCGCAAGATGAAGCTCCACGGGCTCAGGCGCGAGGAGTACCGGCTGCGCGGCAAGGTCGAAGGGCCAGAAGCGCTGGCGAGCGGCAGCTGAGCGTCCCGCGCGAGACCCCCCTCTCCGACGCGCCGGCGGATCCGGCCCACGCGAGCGAGATCGAGGAGCGACGTTCGTCTGCGGCGGGTGCAGGGCCCGCTTCCCGATCATCGCGGGCGCGCCGCGGCTGATCGGCCCCGCGCTTCTCGGCCAGATCGCGCGGCCCTACCCCGGCCCTTAGCCCTCGGGAGGGCAGGCGCCGGTTCGGGAGCGCACCTGCACGACGGATGCAGGGATGCGAGAGAGAGGTCGGATTCCGGATACGCGTCGCAGGGCAAAAGCGTCGGAAAATCAAGAACCTCGGCTGCAGCTGGGGCGTCTTCGTGGCACTGAAATTGCTCTCCGAGCCGGCTCCGTATGCCTGCCCCTGCACCGCTCTCGGTTGCTCGCGGTCAGGACCGTCAGTGGTACGTGGCCCGCACCAAGGTGCGGAAGGAAGACTACGCGGTGCAGCAGCTCGAGCGGCGCGGGGTCGCGGTCTTCCTGCCCCGCATCCTCGAGTGGGGGCGTGACGAGGTAGCGCCCCTCTTTCCGGGCTACCTCTTCTTACACATCGCGCTCCTCGAGCACTACTACCGAGTGGTCTGGACGCCCGGCGTGCGCAGCTTCGTCGCCTTCGGCGCGACGCCCACCCCCATCCAGGACAGCGTGATCTGGTTCATCGCCGCCAGTGCGGGCGAAGGGGGTGTCATCCGACCGCTCGCGCCGTTCAGGGCGGGGGATCGGGTGCAGATCAAGAGCGGCCCGCTCGCGGGGTTGATCGCGGTCGTGCAGCGGCCCTGCTCCGGGCGCGGACGGGTGCAGATTCTCCTCGACTTTCTCCGGCAGGGCGCAACCGTCGAACTGCCGGTCGAGCTGGTGGACCGCGTGTGATGGCCACGCGCCAGCGGGCGCGGTGACACGCTGGGGGAGATGAAGGATCGGCAACGAATTCCCGCCAGGGCGGGCATCGGCGGAGCTATCGACGCCGGAATGGACGGCGGGATGGCGACGGTCCGGCTGCTCGGACGCGTGCTCGGGTTGGCCGCGTTCGTGCGGGCATTCGTCGCCTGCGGCCACCACGCCGCGCACGCCTGGGCCCCATACCGCTACGTTCGCTATGCCGCCAAGACGAAGCGCATCGTTTCCCTTGCACATTGAGGAGACCGCCGCCGCTGCTCGCGCGCAGGCCGTCGATCGGCGCGCCACCCGCCTCGCCCTAGCGGCGTGGGCGGCGGCCGTCTACCTGATCTACTGGCTCGGCTACCTGGGGCCTCGATGACCTCCCTCGTCCTCCTCGTGCCCGCGCTCGCGGCCGCGGCTGCGGCGGGGCTCCTCGCGCTGCGCGCTCTCCGCGCGTTGCCCGCCGCCCGCGCCGAGCACCTGCTCGCCGGGCTCGCGTTCGGGCTCGGTCTCGCGGGCATCGCGGCCCTGGGACTCGCCGTCGCGGGCCGGCTCCGCTCGACGCCGATCGCACTCCTCGGCGCGGCCGCCCTGGTCGCCGGCGGCCGCGACCTCGTGCGGGCCTGCCGCGCCCTCGACCCGGGCGTGCTGAGGCGCGCCTGGCCGCTCGTCCTCGTGTCCGCGCTCGTCCTCGCCGCCGAGGTGCCCACGATGCTGGCGCCCCCGGTGGGCGGCGACCAGACGAAGTACCAGCTCGTCTACCCGCGCCTCTATGCCCTCGCCGGCGGCCTCGTGCCGACGCCGTGGAGCTTCTGGGGGCACGTGCAGTTCCTCCCCAACTTCGTCTTCGCGCTCGGCTTCGCGGCCAGCGGCGAGGTGCTCGCCCGGCTGCTGAACGGCACCCTGGGTGTCGCCGCCGCCCTCGCGCTCGCCACGCTCGCCGGCCGGCATCTCGCGCCGCGCGCGGGAGCGGTCGCGGGTGCGCTCTTCTTCACCCTGCCGATCTCCTGGTCGCTCATGACCCACGCCGGCGTGGACCTGGCCGTCGTCCTCTATGCGGCGCTCGCGACCACGGCCTTCCTCGCCTGGGTGGCCGACGGGAGCGGAGCGGACCTCCGCCGGGCCGCGCTCATGGCGGGGCTCGCGGGCGGGAGCAAGCCGATGGGGCTCCTGGTGCCGGCGTTGCTCGGCGCGGGACTGCTCGCCGTGCTCGCCCGGCGTGCCGAGCCGGCGCGCCGCCGCGTGCGCCCGGCGCTCGCCTTCGGCCTGCTCGCGCTTCTCGCCGCGAGTCCCTGGTACGTGCGCAACGCGGCCGAGACGGGGAACCCGATCTATCCCTTCGGGTACTCCGTGTTCGGCGGGCGACACTGGTCGAGCGCGGCGAGCGAGTACCTCCGCGACTACTACCGGCAGTACCAGACGACCTGGGCCGAGCGGCGCGAGGGCACGCCCTACGCGGGGCTCGAGGTGGTGAGCGTCCCGTGGGACCTCACCATGCATCCGGACTCGTTCGAGAACGGCGCGCGGCAGAGCATGGACGTGAGCCCGTTCGCATTCGCCTTCGCCCCCGCGGTCCTCCTCGTACGCCGGCGGCGGTTCGCGGTGCTGGCCACCGCCGCGCTCGGCCTCGGCTACGCGGGCATCGTGGCGGCGGCGGCGTGGGCGCACCCGCGCTACGTCTTGCCCGGCCTGGCCCTCGTGTTGGTCGCCGGGGTGCCGGCGGCGCGGGCGCTCCTCCCGCGCCGGCTCTTCGCGGCGGCCGTCGCGCTCACCATCGCCGGCAACCTGGCCCTCACGACCGGCCTCCTCCAGCCGCTGTGGCCCGACCAGGTGCGGGTCGCCGCCGGACTGCTCGCGCCGGCGGAGTTCCTCCGTCGCCACTCCGCGCGCTTCGCGTTCTGGGAGCGCGCCAACGCCGAGGTGCCGGCCGCGGGGCTCGTGCTGGTGCTGGAGAAGATCCCGCATCCGTACTACATCGAGCGCCCCTTCGTGCTCGGGAGCTACCTGGAGCAGGGCCTGCTCGACTACCGGACGCTCGTCACCCCCGAGGCGCTGGCCGCGGCGGCGCACGGCCTCGGCGTGACGCACGTCGCGATCCAGCTGGCCGGGCTCGAGGCGGCCGGCGACCCCTTCGAGGCATCGGTCGCGCGCCTGTGGCGTGGCTTCCTCATCGAGGAGTGCGATCCGCCCCTGGTGCGCGAGGGCGGCTACGCCCTCTACACGCTCAGGGCCGAGACAGGGCCGACGGCGCTGGCCGCAGCCGCCACGATTACCCGGACGGACTCCTGTGTGCTGTCCGAGGCCACCACCGCTGTCACGCCGGGATTGCGGCCCTCCGCCGCGTCCGATAGAAACGCGCGCCTGCGGGATGGCGTTCTCGAAGGTGCTCATCGTCGGTCTCGACTCGGCCGTACCCACGCTCGTCTTCGACCGCTGGCGGAGCCAGCTGCCGACGCTTGCGGGCCTGATGGCGCGCGGTGCACACGGCCGCATGCTGAGCACGCATCCACCCATCACGGTGCCGGCCTGGACTTCGATGATGTCGAGCCGCGACCCGGGTGAGCTCGGCTTCTACGGCTTCCGCAACCGCAAGGACCGCTCCTACGACGGCTACGCCTTCGCGAGCTCGGCCCAGGTGAAGGCGCCGCGCATCTGGGACTGGCTCGGGCAGGCCGGCCTGCACACGGTCGTCCTCGGCGTGCCGCAGACCTACCCGCCGTCGGCCGTGAACGGCGAGATGGTGACCTGCTTCCTCACGCCCTCGACGAGGAACGAGTACACCTACCCGCGGGCGCTCAAGGCCGAGGTCGAGCGGGTGACCGAAGGTTACGTGCTCGACGTCGAGGACTTCCGCACCGCGGACAAGGCGGGGCTCTTGCAGCGCGTGTACGAGAAGACCGACAAGCACCTCCGGCTCGGGAAGCACCTCCTGCGCACGCGCTCCTGGGACTTCTTCATGCTGGTCGAGATGGGCGTCGACCGCATCCAGCACGGCTTCTGGAGCCACATGGACCCGGCGCACCCCAAGCACGAGGCCGGGAACCCCTTCGAGCACGCGATCCGCGACTACTACCGCCACGTGGACGCGGAGCTGGCCGAGCTGCTCGCCCTCTGCCCGGCCGACACCCTCGTGCTCGTCGTCTCCGACCACGGCGCCAAGAAGATGGACGGCGGCATCTGCTTCAACGAGTGGCTGATGCGCGAGGGCTACCTGACGCTCGCCAACCGGCCGTCGAAGCCGACGCCCATCGGCCAGGCGGCGATCGACTGGACTAAGACCAGGGCGTGGGGCGACGGCGGCTACTACGGGCGCCTGTTCATGAACGTAAAGGGGAGAGAGCCGGCGGGGACGATCGACCCCGCGGACTACGAGCGCGTGCGCAGCGACCTCGTGGCCGGCATCGAGGCGATCTCGGACCCGAGCGGGCGCACCATCGGCTGCAAGGCGTACCGGCCCGAGGACCTCTACCGCAGCGTCAACGGCGTCGCGCCCGATCTCCTCGTCTACTTCGGCGACCTCGACTGGCGCTCGGTCGGCGCGGTCGGGATGGGCGGCATCCACACCTTCGAGAACGACACGGGGCCGGACGAGGCCAACCACGACTGGCACGGCATCTTCATCCTCTCGACGGCGGGCGCCGAGGCCCCTCTCCGCGGCCGGCTGCCCGACGTGTCGATCTACGACATCGCACCGACGGTGCTCCGCCTGATGGGACAGCCCCTGCCCGACGGGCTCGTGGGCAGGCCGCTCCACTGATGCGCACGGTCGCGGTCGACATCCTGACCGGCTTCCTCGGCAGCGGGAAGACGACGCTCCTGCGTCACGTGCTCGAGCACGGGCTCCGCGGGAAGCCCGTCGCGGTCATCATGAACGAGATCGGTGAGGTCGGGATCGACGGCAGGGTCGTCACCGGCCTCGCGAACGTCGAGAAGATGGTCGAGCTGACGAGCGGCTGCATCTGCTGCTCGATCGACGACTATCGCTTCGACCTGGCGATCCAGGAGATCATCGACACCGCGAAGCCGCACCTCATCGTCATCGAGTCGACGGGGCTCGCCGACCCCGAGCCGCTCGCCTACCGCGTGAAGAGCGCGGGCCTCGGGCTCGACGCGGTCGTCACCGTGGTCGACGCGGCCAACGTCGAGCGGCAGCTCGACGAGACCCGGGTGGCGCGGGCACAGATCGAGGCGGCGGACTTCCTGGTCGTGAACAAGCTCGACCTGGTCGCCGCGGCCGCCGTGGCGCGGCTCGAGCGCCGGCTGGCGAAGCTGAACCCGCGCGCCGAGCAAATGCGGACCGTGCGCGGCGCGATCGACAGCGACGTGCTCTTCGCGACCGGGGTCGCGGCCTTCCGCGACCGCGCCCGCGCGGGCTTCGACCACCTGCACGCCGACGGCATCGGCAGCTTCCTCTACCGCTCCCGGCTGCCGCTCCGCCAGGAGACGTTCGAGCGCCTGCTCCGCCGCCTGCCCGCCGACGTCCTGCGCGCCAAGGGCATCGTGCGCTTCGCGGGCCGCGACTGGCAATGCCTCTTCAACTACACCTGCGGCCGCCACGAGCTCACCTGGGTGAAGCTCGACGACGGGGTGGGGGAGAGTCAGGCCGTGTTCATCGGCCGGGACATCCGGCGCCACCAGCGCCGGATCGAGGCCGCGCTCGCCGCCTGCGAGACGGGCGAGGAAGTCAGAGCCCCGCATGGCTGAGCGCCGCCGGGACGCCCCCGCGCCGCCCGCGCCCGAGCCCGCTGATGGCGCCGCCTACTCCGATGATTGGGAGACCCTCCCCGAGGAGTAGGGCGCTGCGGACCCTCGGGGTGGCGATCGCCCTGCTGGCGATCGTGGTCGGCTGCGGCGACGGGCAGGAGGCCGGGCGCCGCGGGCCGCGGCTGGTGATCCTCGGCTTCGACGGCGTCGACCCGCGGCTCCTCTCGCGCTGGATGGAGGAAGGGAAGCTGCCCCGCCTGCGGGCGCTCGCCGAGCGCGGCGACTACCGCCCCCTCGCCTCGACCAACCCGCCGCAGTCGCCGGTGGCGTGGACCACGTTCGCGACTGGCACCCGCCCCGCCCGCCACGGTATCTTCGACTTCATCGAGCGTGACCCGGCGACGTACCTCCCCGACGTGGGCACGGGCGGAGTACGGCCGCCGCGGTACTGGCACGGCGTCGTCCAGTCCGCGCCGGCCCGGGGGTACACGCGCCGGCGCGGGGTGCCCTTCTGGGAGGTGGCGGCCGAGCATGGGGTGCACGCGGTCGTGCTGCGCGTGCCGTACGCGTTCCCGCCCGACCCGGTGCCGGGCGGGCGCATGCTCTCGGGCCTCGGCGTCCCGGACCTCCTCGGCACGAACAGCACCTTCTTCTACCTGGCGAGCGACCTGGCCGCCGACGGGAAGGGCGATCCGGGCGGCGGGCGGCTGGTGGCGCTCCGGGTGACGGGCGACGCGGCGCGCGCGGACGTGCCCGGGCCGGCCGATCCGCGCGGCGGCGGCCGGCCGGCGCTCAGCATCCCGGTCCGCTTGCGCGTCGACCGCGAGCGTGACGCGGTGACGATCGACTTCGCCGGGCGCGAGACCCGCGTCGGGCGCGGCGGCTGGAGCCCGTGGCTCGCCTTTCGCGTCCCCGTGGTCGCACCGCTCGGGCTCCCGCTGGTCGCGCTCGACGGGCTCTGCCGCTTCCACGTCCTCTCCCTCGACCCGCTGCGGGTCTACCTGTCGCCGCTCAACTACGCGCCGGCCCACCCCTTCGCCGCGATCAGCGCGCCCGGTGCGTTCGCGGGCGAGCTCGCCGGGGCGCTCGGGCCCTACAAGACGGTCGGCTGGTCGGAGGACACCTCGGCGCTCAACGCCGAGCGCGTGGACGAGCAGGCCTTCCTCGACGACCTCGACCAGACCATGGACGAGGTGCGCGCCTCGACGCTGCGCGAGCTCGCACGCCCGGACTGGGACCTCCTCGTCTCGGTCTTCACCCAGACCGATCGCGTGGCGCACATGTTCTACCGCTTCCTCGACCCGGCCCACCCCCGCTACGACGCCGTGCTGGCGGCGCGCTTCGGCGATGCGGTGCAGCGCGTCTACCAGCGTATGGACGGCGTCGTGGGCGAGGTGCTCGAGCGGCTCGGCCCCGAGGCCGTGCTGCTCGTCCTCTCCGACCACGGCTTCCACAGCTACCGGACGGGCCTGAACGTGAACACCTGGCTGCGCGACCGCGGCTACCTGGTGCAGGCCGCCGCCGCGCCCGGCGCGGAGAAGGAGGACTTCTTCCCCGGCGTCGAGTGGACGAAGACGCGCGCCTACGCGCTCGGCACGGGGCAGATCTACGTGAACCTGCGCGGCCGCGAGGGGCACGGGATCGTCGCGCCGGGCGCGGAGTACGAGGCGCTCCTCGACGCCATCGCGCGCGGGCTCGAGGCGGAGGTCGATCCCTCGACCGGGGAGCGCTTCGTCGCCAGGGTCTACAAGGGCCCCGAGATCTTCCCGGGCGCGCCGCCGGAGCGCATGCCCGACCTGCAGATCGCCTTCCGCGACGGCTACCGCACCTCGTGGCGGACGCCGCTCGGCGGCATCCCCGGGGACCTGTTCGAGCCGAACTGGAAGAAGTGGAGCGGCGACCATGCCGCCTCCGACGTGGCGGACACGCCCGGCGTCATCCTGGCCTCGCGCCGCCTCGAGGCCGAGGATCCGGCGATCGTGGATCTCGCGCCGACGGCGCTCGCCTTCTTCGGCGTGCCCGTGCCGTCCGAGATGGAGGGGCACGCGCTCCTGGCGGCAGCGCGGTGACGAACGCGAGGACACGCGCGCTCGGCGCGGGTCTGGCCGGTGGCCTCGTAGCGGGCGCGGCGGTGGGTGCGGCCGAGGCGCTGGCGGTGTGGGGGCACGCGCACGGCCCGGGCGAGCTGCCCGCGCTCGGCTGGGCGCTCGCCGCCTACGGCACGGTGGGCGCCGGGCTCGGGCTCGGCGGGGGCGTCCTGGCGGCCGTCGTCGGCACCGACGGCTTCGGTCTCGCGCTTGCCGGCGTGGGCACAGCGCTCGCCTTCGCCGTCGCCCGCTTCCGCGTGATCCGCGACGTGCTCCTCGAGCAGGTGCCGCGCGGGCTCGTGCCGCTCGTCGTCCAGGTGGGCGCGCTCGCCCTAGCGGCCCTCGCCGCGGTCCTCCTCTGGCGCGCGCTCCGCGGCGCGGACGAGCGGCGGGCGGCGCTCACCCGCCCGGGAGCGGCCGCCCTCGTGGTAGCACTCCTCGTCGCGGCGTGGGCGGGTGGGACATCCACCATCCCGGCGCCGGGGCCGGCACCCGCCCCGCCGCGGGCGGCGGCGCCGGCCGGGGCGCCGAACGTCGTCCTCGTCATGGTCGACACGCTGCGCGCCGACCACCTCTCCTGCTACGGCTCGACCGCCGTCAGGACGCCGCACATCGATGCGCTCGCCGCCGACGGCATGCGCTGGGCCAACACCTTCGCGCAGGCGTCGTGGACGCGGCCCTCGGTGGCGACCATCCTGACCGGCCTCTACCCGTCGTCGCACGGCGCCATGCACAAGGCCGACCGCCTGCCCGATCGCGTCGACACGCTGGCCGAGGTGCTCGGGCGCGGCGGCTACCACACCGTCGGCTTCGCCGACAACGCGAACATCTCCGAGGCCTTCAACTTCCAGCAGGGCTTCGACGAGTACCGCTACCTGGCGCCCGACCTCTTCTTCGGCGCGAGCGAGGCGGCCGCGCAGCTCGCGCTCTACAGCGGGCTCCGTCTGGTGCGCGAGCGCTTCGCCGCCCGCTCCGTGGACGTGCATCATTACTACCAGCCGGCCGAGGTGGTAACCGCGGCCGTGCGCGGCTGGCTCGATCGGAGCGCGGGCGTCGAGCCGTTCTTCCTCTTCGCCCACTACATGGACCCGCACGATCCCTACTGCGCCCATCCCTTCGACGGCGAATGCCGGGCGCGCGTCGCCAACCCGAACCCCCCACCCGCGCTCGCCGAGAAGCTCCACCATCTCTACGCGGGCGAGGTGGCGTACCTGGACGAGCACCTGGGCGTGCTGTTCGACGACTTGAAGCGCCGCGGGCTCTACGACCGGACGCTCGTCGTCCTCACCTCCGACCACGGCGAGGAGTTCCACGAGCACGGCGGCTGGTGGCACGGGACGACTCTCTACGACGAGCAGATCCACGTGCCGCTCATCGTGAAGCCGCCCGGGGCAGACAGGCTGCCCCCGGCCGGCGAGGCCGGCCGCGTGCTGGACGAGCTCGCAACCAGCCTCGACATCGCCCCGACCATCATCGCGGCGGCGCATCTCGCGCCGCTCGCCGCGATGCAGGGGCATGCCCTCCCGCTCGACGGGGGCGCCGCGGCGGCGCGGCAGAGCACGTTCGCCGAGGAGGATCTCGAGGGCAACGTCCTGCGGGCGGTGCGCACGCGCGAGTGGAAGCTGATCACCGCCAATGCGGGGAACCCGCGCGGCCTCGCCCCCGAGGAGCTCTACGACCTCCCGCACGACCCCGGCGAGCACCGGAACGAGGTCGCGAGCGCGCCGGCCGAGGCGGAGAAGATGCGCGCCGAGCTGGGCGAGTCGGTGCTCGAGGCGCGCGCGCACGCAGGGGGGGCGGAGCCGGGGCAGATGGACCCCGCGACGAGGGAGCGTCTCGAGGCCCTCGGCTACGTCACGAAGGACGGGAAGTGACGCGCCTCCTCGTGATCGGCCTCGACGGGGCGACGCTCGACCTGATCCGGCCGTGGGCGGCCGCCGGCCGGCTCCCGGTCCTCTCACGCCTGATGGACGCGGGCGCCTGGGGCCCGCTCCGCTCGACCATCCCGGCGGCGAGCTTCCCGGCCTGGACCTCGCTCGTCACCGGCGTGAACCCGGGTCGCCACGGCGTCCTCGACTTCACGGAGCGGGTGCCGGGCACGTATCGCGTGCGCTTCGTGAACGGCAGCTACCGGCGGGTGCCCGCGCTCTGGACGCGGCTGTCGGCGGCCGGGCGCCGGGTCGCGGTGCTGACCGTGCCGGCCACCTATCCGCCCGAGCCGGTCGACGGCGTCATGGTGAGCGGCTTCGACAGCCCGCTCGCGACCGCGATCGACGGCTCCTTCGTGCACCCGCGTGCGTTCTACCGCGACATCCGGCGCCTCGTCGGCCGGGTGCCGTTCGCCGACTTCCAGGAGGTCACGACGGGGCCAGGCTGGCACACGGGCGCGCTCGCGCGGCTCCTCGATGGGGTCGAGCGCCGCACGAAGCTCGCCGCGTGGCTGCTCGAGCGCCAGCGTCCGGACGCGCTCATGGTCGTGTTCGGCGAGTCGGACACCGTGGCGCACCACTTCTGGCGCTTCCACGACCCGCGCTCGCCGCGCCACGCGCCGAGCCCGTTCGCCGGTGCGATCGCGCGCGTCTACGAGGCGCTCGACCGGGCCGTGGGTGCGCTCCTCGCCGCGGCGCCGCCCGACGCCGCGGTCGCGATCGTGTCCGATCACGGGAGCGGAGGCGCGAGCGACCGCGTCGTCCACCTGAACCGGCGGTTGGCGGAGTGCGGGCTTCTCGGGTTCCGCCGGGCGAGCCGGGGCCGCCTGGCCGGGCTGGTGCGCGCCGCGGCGCTCCGGGCCGTGCCGCGGCGCCTGCAGGGCGCGCTCGTGCGCCGGGCGCCGGCGGCGGCGGGTCGCCTCGAGGGTCTGCACCGTCTGGCGGGCATCGAGTGGAGCCGCACGCTCGCCTACGCCGAAGAGCTCGACTACCACCCGAGCGTGTGGCTGAACCTCCGCGGCCGCGAGCCCGAGGGTGTCGTCGACCCGGCCGCCTACCGGGCGACCCGCGGGCGGGTCGCGGCCGCTCTCGCCGGCTGGCGCGACGAGGCCGGCCGCCCGGTCGTCGAGCGCGTGTGGCGGCGCGAGGAGCTCTACGCGGGGCCATTCGTCGGGCGTGCGCCCGACCTCGTGCTCGAGCTCGCGCGGCTGGACGGGTACAGCCCGTCGTGCCTGCGCAGTGTGGGGCCGGGCCCGGCGCTCCGCCGCCTCGCACCGGCCGAGCACGGCGGCGGCAAGGGCCGCGGCATGAACGGCGCCCACCGCCGGGACGGCCTCTTCATCCTGGCCGGCGCGGGCGTGCGTCGGGCCGGCGAGCTCGGGCCCGCGGACATCGTCGACGTCGCTCCGACGGTCCTCGCCCTCGCGGGCGAACCGGTGCCCGCCGGCCTCGACGGGCGGCCGATCGCCGCCGCGCTGGACGCCGAGCCCCGCTCGGCGCCCGATCCGCTCGCCGACACGGCGCCCGCTCTTCGGCCCTTCGACGACGACGAGACGCGCGACCTCGAGGCGCGGCTCGCCGCGCTCGGCTACCTGGAGCCCGGGAGGACGTCCGAGTGACGGACTCCCAGCCCTGATGCGCATCGCGCTCGTCCTCGCCGGCCCGTATCCGGATCTGCGCGGCTCTCAGGTGCTGGTACGGCAGCTCGCCGATGGTATCCGCGGTCGCGGGCACGCCGTCCACCTCGTCACCTACGGCGCGGTGGCGAGCGGCCGGCCCGGGCCGCGCCCGGCGCGCCTCGCCCGCGATGTCGTACTCGTGGCCCGCCTCTGGCGCACCGTGCGCCGCGAGGCGATCGACCTGATCCATGCGCACAACTACGAGGCGGCGATCGCGGGCCTGGTGGTCGGCCGGGCGGCGAGCTGCCCGGTGGTGTACCACGGCCACACCGCGCTCGCCGAGGAGCTGCCGCTCTACTTCCGCGCCCGGCTCGCGCGGCGGCTCGCGCGCCGGGTGGGACTCCTCCTGGATGCGCACGTCCCGCGCCGCGCCGACTTCTGCATCGCGGTCACCGCGGAGCTGGGCGAGATGCTGCGCCGGCGGGGCGTGACCGCGGGCGACCTCGCCTGCATCGCCCCCGCCGCCACGCCGGGCGCCGCCGCCCACCGGCCGCGGACGGACCCGAACGGGCTCGTGTGCTACGCGGGCAACCTCGACGGCTACCAGAACCTGGGCTTCCTCCTCGCGAGCTTCGCGCGCGTGCGGGCGCGGGTGGCTGCGGCTCGCCTCGTGCTCGTGACGCACGCCGCGCCCGGGGCGCTCGAGCGCACCCTCGGCCCCGGGGTGGAGATCGTGCGCGCCGCGTCCTACGATGAGGTCCGGGCGCGGCTCGACGCGGCCGACGTGGCGGTCTCGCCGCGCAGCGAGCGCGCCGGCTTCCCGATGAAGCTCCTCAACTACATGGCCGCCGGCAAGGCAATCGTCGCCTCGGCCGGGTCCGCGAAGTGCCTCCGCGACGGCGTCACCGGCCGGGTCGTCCCCGACGGGGACGAGGCGGCGTTCGCGGCCGCCGTGGTCGAGCTGCTCTCCGACGCGGGGGCGCGCGCCCGGCTCGGTGCCGCCGCCCGGCGCGCGGTCGAGGACGCGCGGGCGTGGGAGACGGTCCTCGACCGGATCGAGGCGATCTATCGCAACGTGCTGGCGGCGCGGCGCGCCGCCGGTCCGGAGCTTGCCGCGAGCGCGCCGGACGGGTTCGGGGTCGCCGCGCCGACGGAGTGAGCGGAATGGCGTTTCGGCCACGGGTCGCGATCACCATGGGGGACGCGGCCGGCATCGGTCCCGAGATCATCGTCAAGTCGCTCGCCGATCATTCGGTCACGGCCAGGGCCATCCCGCTCGTCCTCGGCGACGCGCGCGTGCTCGAGCGGGCGATGGAGGCAACGCGGGTGCGCCTGCCGATCCGGACGCTGGCGCGGCCGGCGGAGGCCGGGGGGCGCCCGGGCATGATCGAGCTGATCGACTACCGCAACGTCGACGTCGCCGAGCACCGCTGGGGCGAGACGCGCCCCGCCTTCGGCGCGGCCGCCGTCCACTACACGCGCGAAGCGGGGCGGCTCGCCCTCGCGCGCGAGATCGACGCCATGGTCTCGGCGCCGCTCAACAAGGAGGCGATGCACGCGGCCGGCTACGCCTACGAGGGGCAGACGGAGATCCTGGGCGAGCTGACCGCGACCAGGCCGGCCATGCTCCTCCTCCTGGGGAAGATGCGCGTCATGCTGTTCACGAACCACATGGCGCTGCGCGCCGTGTGCGACTACGTGCGCAAGGACCGCGTGCTCGACCGGCTCGTGCTGGCCGACGCGGCGCTCCGCGACCTGGGCATCGCGCGGCCGCGGCTCGCGGTCGCGGGACTCAACCCGCACGCGGGCGAGGAGGGCGCCTTCGGCAGCGAGGAGCGGGACGAGATCGTACCCGCGATCGCGGCGGCGCGCGCACGCGGCATCGATGCCCAGGGCCCGTTCCCGGCGGACACCGTCTTTCTCAGGGCACGCGACGGCGCCTTCGACCTCACCCTCGCGCTCTACCACGACCAGGGGCTCATGGCCGTGAAGCTGCTCGGCTTCGGCAAGGTGGTGACGCTGCTCGTCGGGCTGCCGCTCATCCGGACCTCGACCGGGCACGGGACGGCCTTCGACATCGCGGGCAAGAACATGGCCGACCACCGGAACCTCCTCGAGGCGATCCGCGTCGCCGCCGAGATCGCGCTCGCGCGCCGCGGCGCGGCCGAGCCGGGGCTCGCCGCCGCGTACGGGAGGGCGGCGTGACGGCGGGCGCTCGGGAGGAGGGCTCCTCACCCTCTGGAGCCACCCCGGAACGCACGTCGATGCGCCGCACGACGTCCTCGCCGACGGCCCTCGGCAAGTTCCCGGAGCTCGGCGGGGCGCCCGCCCGCGCCGTGCTCCGCGCCTGAGAGTCTAACTTACATGGATGCGTTGCGTGTTCTCGCCGACGACCTCACCGGGGCCTGCGATGTCGGGGCCGAGCTCCTCCCGGGGGGCGGCGGGGTCGTGGTGCAGCCGGCGCTCGAGGCGCGGGGGCCCGGGCCGCGCGGCGCGACGTGCGTGCGCAACACGCAGAGCCGCACGCTCGCGCCGGCGGACGCGGCGCGCCGGGTCGCGGCGGTGCTGACCGACGTGGGCCCGGGCTGGGCGGGGCTGGTGCTCAAGAAGATCGACCCGGGGCTGCGCGGGCCGCTCGGCGCCGAGATCGACGCCGCCATGGACGCGCTCGGCCTGGACGAGGCGTTCGTGCTGCCCGCCATCCCCGAAGTCGGCCGCACCACGCTCGCGGGACGGCAGATGATCGGGGGCAACGAGTACACCCCCGACCACGGCCGGCGAGCGCGTCTGCGCTTGCGACGCCCCCATCCGCTGCGTAGAGTCGCCTCACGGTGAG
>VBKJ01000152.1 GCA_005879795.1 Deltaproteobacteria bacterium | reverse complement strand
GCGCTACCCCGCGACGCACGGTTTTCCGCGTTGGTTCCCCATGCACGGTGGCGCAATCTTTTGGCCAGCAAAAAGCGTCAACAACTCCGACCGCTTGGCCGAAACTTACACAGAGCCTTACACAGTAGGACCTTCTGGAGGGTGGAATAGCTAAGAGAATCAAGTAGTTACGATTAACCGCAAAGCACTTAAAATCCGTCACCCGCAAGGGTGTGTGGGTTCGACTCCCACTCCCGGCACTTGTGATTCCAACGACTTAGGGCGAGGTGGTGGCGGGCGATCGGGCCGCGTGTCCCCGAACGTGTCCCCGATCGCGTTCGCCACCCTCCCCGTTCGCCGCGATCATCATGCGCGCACGGGGAGCCGCGCGACCTTGCGGGGCGCGGTCGTCGCCCGCTCAAGGAAGCGCGCATAGGCTTGGCCGGCGTCGGCGAGGTTCTGCTCGTCGACGATCGAGTACCGCGAGAACATGCTCCGCGTGCGCCAGCCGCCGAGGCGCATGATGACGTCCTCGGCGACGCCCGCGCGGCGGAGGTTGCGCGCCCCCGACCTTCGGAGGTCATGGAAGAGGACGCCGGGGAGCCCGACCGCGGCGGCCGCGGCCCTCCACGTGCCGTCAGAACGACACGATCGGGCGCCCGCCCCGGTGGAAGACGTAGGGAGACGCAGCTACGCGAACGGCCCAGCGTCGGCGGATCACGTTGAGGAGCGGGCCCGAGAGCGGCACGGCGAGAGGCCTCCCATTCTTCGTGACCGCGCCAGGAACGCTGGGACAACAAGAAAAACACTCCCGCCGGCCCTCCGCAACTACGCAGTGCACAACCGCCGCCGGGGGTGGCCGGCGGGGCCGCTGGGGCAACGGCCGGGTTCCGCCGTCAGTTTGACTTGACAACTCACCGCTGGGCGGCTGAGTATCGCATCCTCGGACGACTGCCCGGTCGGTATCCCAGCTCTCCCCAGCGCCTTCCGGGAGATCGCCCCACAACCCGAGGAGGACGCCGTGCGCGGGCTTCGCGCGACCCTGATTGCGGTCGCCATTTTCGCCGCGCCGACAGTCATTCGGGCCCAGACCCCCCCCGACCACCTGAACCTGTGCGGTAGGTTCGTTTCGGAAGCGGCGAACGCCGCTCCGGAAGCGCCGGGCACGATCGCCGCACCGCACCGCGACGAGCCACCGCCACCCCTCGGTGTCGCGCTCGGCCCGCGGAAGATCGCAGTCATGCTCCTCACGCTCCCCGATGCGACGCGCTCGATAACACCTGAGCAGGCGCGCACAGTCGTGTTCACGGGCCCGCGTTCGGCGAACGCGTTCTACCGAGAGGTCTCACAGGACCGCATCTCATTGCGCGGCGTGCTGAACCCCGTCGACGGCGATGTCTTCGGCCCGTACGCGTTGCCCGCACCGGCCACCAGACGCATGTGCGACCTGGGGGGATGGACCGAACAGGCGGAAGGCCGGGCTGCCGCTGACGGCTTCCATATCGCGGCCTACGACTCGGTCATCGTCGTGAATCCCTACACAGCGGCCTGCCCGTTCTTCGGCTACACGACGTACGGGTTTCCCAACACCGTGTGGCTCAACGGCTTGGTGTTAACGGGCATCGTCGCACACGAGCTCGGCCACAACTTCGGCCTGAGGCACGCGGCCTCTCTGGCGCTCTGCACCCAGGGCGAGCCGGCCCCGCCGTGCACGTCCTACGAGTTCGAGCCGTCCGACGTGATGGGGGAGAGCCCCGAGCGGCACTTCAGCGCATGGCACCTCTACCTGCTCGGGTTGCTGCCGTCCTCGTCGGTCAAGGTGGCGCGCAAGAGCGGAACGTACAAGCTCGAACCGAGCGAGCTCTCTCGGCACGGTGTTCGGCTGCTGCTCGTGCCGTCTCCCGACCGCAATCCCGACGGCTCGCCGTCCGGCTGGATCGGCCTCGAGATCCGGGTGCGGTCGGGTGTGTTCGACGACTTCGCGCCAGATGACCCCGTCGTGCGGGGCGTCTCGGTCCGGCGCGTCGGCACGCCGTATCTTCCGGATACCGGTGAGGACTCAGACTCGATCCTGCTCGACCCCACTCCCTTGACCGGACCATCCGACGCTCCTTTGCAAGCCGGTCGATCGCTCACCGACCCGGTCACCCACGTACGCGTGACGATGCTCGGGATCGGTGGACGCTGGGCACGCGTTCGCATCGACCTCTGAGCGATCGTGTACGTGCTCGCCGTGCCCCGTCGGCGGTTCGGGGTGAATGGGGACGCGGGCGCGCTCAAGATCCGGCGGGCGGGCGCCAGCGAGCTCGCGCGGCGGCGTGACGGTGCCCGGCGTCGCGATTGCCCGGCGCATCGCCTCAGAGAGGTATCCTGCTGGCTCCGAAGACAAGCACAAAAGGGGTATGTGCCCCGATCGCGTCCTACCACCCCGCCGGTCGCCCCGTAAGGACGCAGCGCATAACGGGCGGGAGTGTCTGGCGAGGTCGTCGCGGCTCCCCGGGGGCTGCGGCCCGCCTTCATGGGCGGCCAAGCGAGTCCAGCATGCGCAACCAGTCCTGGCTCTCTTCGGGACGCCGTGCCCGCCGTTTCGTGGCACGGGCGCCGCGCGAGGTGCCCACGCTCGTCGAGCCGCCTGCTACAGGATGCGTGCCGCAGGGACCCGCTGGAGCCTCCCACGCAGCACGGGACCGGCGACGGTAACTAGAACCTGCCCGGGCAGTCGCGTCCGCGCGGCAATGCGCCGAATGTCTCGCCAGCCGACACGCGCCGACCAGACGACACCGAGCACGTAGAGCGGCGACTCCGGGAGGCATGCGACCTTCTTCCTTACCAGCCACGCCGATCGCACCTTCTCCAGCTCCGCCAGGCGGTCACGGACCCGCACTGTGACGTCGGAGGGGAGTTCGTGGGGAAGCAGAACGTCTAGGACCCCGACGTGGCGACCTCCGCAGCCGCTCTGTAGAGCAGCTCCCCCGCGTCCCAGGCCCGGCGCCGGTGCGTCACCGCTTCGGCGTGCCGCCTCAGCGTCTCCAGCAGGGTCGCGATCATCTCATGGCCGGTGGGACGGGCCAGCACGTTGCACACCATCGCGCGTTCGAGATGCACGATGGCGCTCTCGTCGTCGCGGTCGGCCAGAACTTGACCGAGCGCCCAGCTTGCGGGAGCGTGGTCAGGGACGCGCGCGACGACATCGTGGAGGAGCGGCAGCGCCGCCTCTTCGCCGTCGAGGTCGAGGACGATCTGGGCACGCTCCCAGGCCACTTCAACATCACCGTCGGCGGCCACCGCGGTGAGCTCGCGCAGCCGCGTCCGGCCTCCGGCCGCACGTCGGTGGCGCTGGTCCCAGTGGCCGGCTACCCGCTTGCGCCAGGCGCGGTCGAGCGCGGCCGCGAGCGACTCGAGTCGCGCCCCCAGGTAGTGTTGTGCTGCTGTCGGTCCCGACGTCCGGCGAGGCTCGGCTGCATGAGCGGCGATCCCCAGCGCCGCGAGCCGATCGGCAAGCGCAGGGTGCGTGTCGTCCAAGCCCGTGGGTCTGCGCAACGCGGTTTCCAGCCAGCGTCGTACGTCGTCGGGCTCCGATCCCGCCGCTACCGCGCGCGCCAGCGCCGCGAACACGTCGCAGGGTGGCTCTGGCTTCTCGTGCGCGGCGCGGTACACGTCGGGCCAGAAGCACCGCGAGAGAAACTCGCCCATGACGTACGTTGTTCCCAGCGCACGGGCGAAGGCTTCTTTCCCGGCGACGCTCCCGGCGTAACGGTCCGCCTCGTACTCGCGCTCACGGACTAGGACGAAGGAGTAGGCGTTGAAGTAGGGTCCCCAGCGTTTCACGAACCAGTCGAAGAGCCACCGCCCCCAGCGACCCTGGAGCTCGATCATCATCTCGAGGCGCATCCAGGTGGCGCGGATCCGATAGATCCAGGCGCCGCGCCGTCCGTGCTGCCGGGACAGGTGTCCCAGTTCATGCGCGACGACAGCCTGGAACTCCTCCGGCGACAGCGCCTGCATTTCCGCGAGGCCGAGCAGCAGGTAGTTGCGATACCAGCCGAGCGGCCCAAGGAGGGGGGTTTGGGCCGCGGCGTTGCGGTCCTCGGTCAACAGCACGCGGTGCAGGCATGGCGTGCGAAGTTCGCACACGAGCCGGTCGATCAGCGCGAAGAGCTCAGGTGCATCGGCGCGCCGAACGCGAACCCCGTCGGGGTGCTTGAAGGGGACTCGGAGCGCGCGGAGGACCACGAGGAAGAGCAGTACGAAGGGCGCCGCGAGGGCCAGGACGCGATAGGTCGCTCGGTGGAACCGCAGCGACCACACCAGCAGCGCGATCGTTCCTCCCAGCCCGACAAGAACAAGCCACACGTAGGCGTAGCCGGCGAGGGCGAGCAACGTCATCCGCCTCGCGTAGCCCTCACTGTCCCGTTTCGCATGGGCCTCGCACTTTCGAACAAGCGCCTCGAAGTGCTCCGCTGTCATTGTCATGCCCACGATGCCACGCACCCGAGCCCAAGGAACTGCGCGTCTCGGTCGCCAGAGTGGCGGCTACTGCGGCCGGCCGTTCCCATTGCCGCCGGCGGGGCTGCGTGCCACGTCGTGGTCGTTGCCGCTATTGGGTATCGGCCTCGGCGTTGTCTCAACGGCGGACGGCGCAGCAGTAAGGCCCGGTGGTGGCGCGGCCATGCCCTCACCCCGCTTCTCCACGACCCCCATCCATCGCTGCCCCCCTACACTAAACTATCGCCACCCCGCTGTCTCACCCTCGTTGGCACAGAGGGCATGGTCGTCTTCAGCGTGGGGTCCATCGGGGTGGGGATGCTCGGGCTCCTCCTCAGCCGGCGGGGGGCTGCCTCCCTGGCTCAGACGAGGCGGAGGAGCGCGCGCGCCTTTAACCCTTCCGCCGCACCCGCGTCGTTGACACATGCCCTAGCATTCTGACGTCTCTAGGGTGCTACCCCAGGAGGACGACCGTGCAAACCGTCACCGACAAAAGAGAAGGAAGCTTCCGATGACAGCACGGTCGAGGGGGTTGCTCTGCGTCCTTGCGCTCTCGCTCTTCGCCTTCCCGCCCCCCGCTGGTAGCCATCCGTTCAGCGTGGACCAGGAGGCCCTGCCGCCGATCCAGGCGGGCTGGAGCATTCGCTTCTTGTCCCCGATCGGCCAGGAGTTCGTCCCGGCAGCCTCCTCCTTGGACGCGGTCGAACTGATGGTGGGGAACGGAGACCTCCCCGGCCCGGCAGACCTGTTCGTCAACATCCGCCACACCACGATCGACGGGCCGATCATCGGAACGAGTCTCCTGCTCACGCTCCCTTTTGGGACGGGCGGCCTCACGCACTTCGACTTTCCGTCTGCGGTTCCCCTGATTCCCGGTGAGGTCTACGTGATCGAGGTCGTATTTGCCGGCAGCGACACCAGCAATCCAGGAATCGCGGGGGGGTACCAACCTCCGTATTCCCAGGGCAGAGCGATCATCCTCGGGGAGCCGGACCCCTTTGACGACCTGTGGTTTCGGGAAGGGCCGGCGATGGCCACCTCGGGCAACTGCAGCCTGCGTGCCTGCCGGGACGAGGTACTTGCTGCCTGTGGGTCGACGCATCGCCTCTGCATGAAGCGGTGCACGACGTTGATCCGTAGCCGCTGCATGGCGGGCGAATGTACGTGCGACAGCGTCCGGGGCACGCCCGGCACCTGTATCTGCCTGTGATTCAGGCGAGCAGCGCATCGCCGTTGCGCGGCCTACGCCCTGACCAGTTGTTCACGGACGGCCACGTGCAGTAGAGTCAGCCGCGGACTCGAAGCAGCCAGCGCTCGCTGCAATCGGGGGGCACGATAACCGCTCGGAAGATACTCACGAGGTTCGTGCTCCTCGCGGTTGCGGCCGTGCTCACTGCCTCGGTCGTAGCCGCTTCGCCGCCATGCCGTCGCAAGGTCTGCGGAGAAGGGATACTCGCGTGCCAGGCCACCGCCGGCTGCAAGAACTTGAGTGGGAAGGCGAGGACGAAGTGTAACCAACAGTGCGTGCAACAGGTCCTCGCGGCCTGCGCCGCAGACAACACGGTCTGCGTGCTGACCACGACGACCACCACGAGCACGACGACCACTACGACGTTCGTGCCGGTCCCGTGCGGCGAACCCGGCAGTGCGCCCCCGCCGCTCTGCTGGGGCGAGTGCCCGCCCGAAGCCCCGATCTGCGCCGTCACAGCGAACGGCTGCGAGTGCGTCGCGGGCAGCACGCCCTGCGGGAGCGCCACCTTCCCAGAGTGCGACGGCGCCTGCCCGCCGGGCAAGGCCTGCCTGGTCAGCCTGAGCGCGGGATGCACCTGCGATTTCGTAGGGATCCCGTGCAGCGTCGCCTTCGGGCTGACGGGGAGCTGCACGAACGGCGTCTGCCCGGGCGGCGAAGAGTGCGTGTTTGTGTCCACGCCAGACGGCGACGGCTGTATCTGCAACCCGATCGGCTCGACCTGCCTCGGCTCGCCGGGCTGCGGCGGCACGTGCCCCTCGGGCCAGACCTGCGGAGGCTCCGGGATCCCGGGCCTGTGCCGATGCTCCTAGCGAGGCTCCGCCTCCCCCCAGCCCCGCCCACCGCCCTCCCCTGCCACGCCGCAACGCCGTCGCGTTCTGCCCGTGCGCGTGCGACCCGCAGCGGTTTGCCCATCCGCTGCGTCCACGTAACCTGCTAGCAACGGCCTCAGCGGGGAAAGCGGCGAGGCGAGGGGCGGAGAGTTGTCCCGTGTGCCGTCACGCCCCCGCCTCTCCGTCACATCCGCGGCGTTCGCATCGCTGCCCTGACATGTCACTCACCTTGGCGCCGGGCGTGCGGGTTCATGAGCGACCAGCCAGAATCGGTGCAGCGACGACGTTCCATGGCCACAGGCCCGACCGTGGCACCGGTGTTGCCCGCGGCCCACGCCACTGACCCAGCAAGGGAGGACTCTCGCGTGATTCGACTCGGATTTGCGATGGCCGCCGTGGTGGGCGCTCTTGCCGTGCCCAGCTTCACAGGGGCTAGCGGGTGCCCGTCCACCTGCGGCGCCGCCAAAAGGACATGCCAGCTCGCGGGCGTGACCGCGTTCCGCAGCTGTCGGGTCACCGTGAAGGCGAGCGGTCAGACCGGGCAGGACCGCCGCGGCGCAATCAAGAGCTGCCGGAGCGCGTTCAGGGGCGCGCAGCAGACGTGTGTCGCGTCGCTCCACGACTGCCTCCACGGCTGCGGGGCACCGCCGAGTTCGTGCCCGGCCGGGTGCGCGAGCCAGGGGCGGATGTGCCTGCACGACGTCGTCAGCACCGCGCAGGCGTGCGTGCGCGCATGTTCGCCGGCCCCGAGCCGGCTGCAATGCGTCGCGGCGTGCGCCGCCACGGCCCGGGCGGCCCTCGAAGACTGCGAGGCCACAATCCACTCGTGCCTCGCCGGGTGTCCGAGCTCTCCGAGCGGCGCCTTCCTCGACTGATTTCCGCTCACCCCGTGGGTCCGGGGAGCTCGGCTCCCCGGACGTCGCTCGGGTGACCCGTAGTAGGTGCTGTCGGGCTGGCTGGCGGCCACCGGGCTGAGCTCCGGCACCCCGTGCTATACGCCGGCCCATGAGTGACCCCGCTCTCACCCGCCGCCAGCTCCTCGCCTCTGGCCTTGCCGTCGGCGCGCGCCTCACCCTCGATCCTCTCGCCCGGCGGCCGCGCCCCGCGCGGCTCGGCGATATCGAGCGCGTCGTGATCATGATCCAGGAGAACCGCTCCTTCGATCACTACTTCGGGCGGTACCGCGGAGTCCGCGGCTTTGGCGACCGTTCGGCGCGCGGTGTGCTGGGCCAGCCCGACGGACAGGGGGGCACCATCTACCCGTTCCATGTCCCCGCGCGGCGGACTGGTGGCGGATGCACGGCCGACCCGGTCCACCTCTGGGGTGCGCAGCACGAGAGCGTGCTCATGCCGGGCGCCTGGGTGACCTCGCACCGCTTCTTCAACGGCAACGATGCCCCGGTGTCGATGGGCTACTTCGACCGACGCGACATCTCCTACTACTTCGCGCTCGCGCGCTCCTTCACGATCTGCGACATGTATTTCTGCTCCGCGCTGGGGCCGACCGATCCGAACCGCTCGTACGCCATGACCGCGACGATCGACCCCGACGGCCGCGCGGGGGGTCCGCTCCTCGCTGCCTCGCCGCAGCAGGCCCCGCGGCTCAGCTGGACCACCATGCCCGAGCAGCTCGAGGCGCGCGGCATCTCGTGGAAGGTCTACTCGGATCCCGGCAGCACCTTCACGGACGGCGACAACACACTCCTCTTCTTCACGCAGTACCGGGCGAACCCGGCGCTCCAGGCGAAGGGGGTCCAGCCCACGTTCGCCGACTTCCTGGCGAACGCGGCCGCGGGCGCACTCCCTCAGGTATCGTGGATCATCGCGCCCGTGGCGCAGCTCGAGCACCCCGTGCAGAGCACACCCGTCCGAGGCGAGTACGCCGTGCGTCGCGTGCTCGCTGCGCTGACGGCGCGACGGGAGGTCTGGGCGCACACCGTGCTCTTTCTCACCTACGACGAGAACGGCGGCTTCTTCGATCACGTTCTGCCGCCGACCGCGCCCCCTGGGACGCCGGGCGAGTACCTGACCGTCGACCCGCTGCCCCCGCTTGCGCAGGGTGTCGCCGGGCCGATCGGGCTCGGTCCCCGCGTGCCGTTGCTCGTCATCTCGCCCTTCAGCCGCGGCGGATTCGTGTGCAGCGACGTCTTCGATCACACCTCGACGCTGCGGTTTCTCGAGACCCGTTTCGGCGTCGAGGTTCCGAACCTGTCCGCCTGGCGGCGAGCGGCATGCGGGGACCTGACCAGCGCGCTCAACCTCGCCGCGCCCGAGCTCTCGCTCCCCCGGCTGCCGGCCGTGCGGCCGCCGGACGGAAGTGGCGACTGCTCCGACCGGCTCGCGACCTATCCGCGGACTCGCCGCGCCCCGTCCCAGCCCCGCGGCCGGCGGCCACGACCGAGCGGCCCCGTGAACGCCACCTGAGACCGCATGAAACGAGCTGGCGCGGCGTCCGCCCTCTTCTGCTGCCGGCGCTCCTGCCGGCAGCAGAGACGCGGCTCGAGCCCAGTCCACCGCCTCCGTCCTCCGGCACGCGGGATCTTGGGAACGCCGGTTACCGGCCGACACCCCACTCTGCGGTCATGGCCGTTTCTGCGGCGGAGTCATCCTGACGTACGCCCGCATGGCGGGGCGGGCAATGCGAGACTCCCTGCCCCCGCCACGCGCGCGTGAGGAAGCCTGCTAGAAGAGGGCGCCCGAAGTGTCGAGGAAGGCGCCGCTCGGCGACGCCACGCAGCCGCATACCTGCCTGACGTTTGCCACCGCGTCCGCACAGTCGTCGGTGTTGGCGCGGGTCGTGGCAAGGAATTGGATCGCCGCAGCGATGCTTTGGTGGCAGGCGGGGTCGGATCCGCAGGTCCGTTGTAGGTCCCCGATGCACTGGGCGAGGCAGGTGTCCCCTGCCAAAGTGGTGATACAGGCTTTGGCGCTAGCGTTAGCTAGGCTGGGTCGGAGCAACGGGGCGATACAGACTACGAGTGCCAGACCTGCGGTCACAATCGTTCGGTGTGCGCGCATTTCAGTCCTCCTTCCAAGTTGGGCGGCGACGCACCCGGTTAGGCGCTTTTGGTTGCAATGTGGTGTGGAGCACTGAGAACCCGGCGCCGTCGCTCCGCGCAGCGGGCTGACCACCGCCTCAACGCTTTCCGGCCGGAGGTGACCGCGGCAGCTGGTGCGACATGCCTGCAGCGCCGGACCCTTGCCTAGTTTAGACGCCGCTCTTCGCGAGGCCGCTCGCTGCGTGCCCTCAACCACCCTGCGCATGGCCCGTCAAGGGGGGAGGCACCGGGACTGGCGGGGGCGAAGAGTCTTTCGGGCACCCGAGCGAAAGCAGACCACGCCAGCAGGCCGGAACCCCCCATCAGGGAGATTGGGACGACGGGTCAACGCGGCCGCACGCGCAGGATGGTGCCGAGCGTCCGTCCGAGGCTGTCCGTCAGGTCCTCGCGCCCGTCGATCGCGTAGAACCGCCCGATCGTCTCGACCAGAGTCGGGGGAACGACGAACACGGCCGGACCGGGGAGCCTCTCCGGGAGGCGCGCCACCAGGTCGATGTCGCCGTGCAGCGCGAGCGGGTCGAGGGCACGCTCCGGTGAGCGCCGATACACCCCCGCGCACAGGTGGATCGCGGCCGCCGAGTCGACGGGCCGATACCAGTTGTAGCCGTTGGTCTCGGGATACCAGAGGCTCGAGCGGTACTGGTCGAGACTGCGCACGGCGTCGTAGAAGACGTAGCAGGGCCGCGCGGCCGGGTGACGCGCGAGCCAGAGGCCGAGCTGAGTCTCGGCCGTCCCGAAAGCCAGTCCGAAGTCCGGGCAGACAGGCCCGCGCACGAAGAGGATCCAGAAGTTGAGCGCGCCCGCCGCGCCGAGCACGACCAGGGCGCCGAGCAGGGCCGTGCGCCGCGACACGCGCGGGCGGAGGCGATCCCACGCGGCGACGGCGCCCACGCCCGCGACCAGGCACGCCCAGGGCGCGAGGTTGGCGACGCGGTAGGCGTAGGGCGGCCCCTCGCGCGACTGCGAGAGCACGCCGCCCAGGACGCAGACGGCGTACCAGGTGACGACCAGGCGCCGCTGCCGGTCGGCGCGCCCGAGCGCCACCACAAGGCCGCCCAGGAAGAGGAGCCCCGTGACCGGGTCGAGCATCGGCCAGCCGGGGAGGTTGTCGCGCGCGTAGGTGCCGCCGCGCAGGTTGAACATGGCGAGATGCGCGCCCACGTTCTCGGCGAGCGTCGGCCAGACCCCGTGCGCCGCCCCGGGCGCGGTGAGCGCGAGCTGGCCGAGGCGGACCCCTAGCCCGCCGCCGCTCCGCGTGACGAGATAGGCGTAGTAGGGCGCCGCGCAGAGGAGGGCGAGGGCGAGGGCGAGTCCCGCGTGCACGAGGATGCGTCCCTTCCGGGCGGATGCGAACGCCTCCCACGCGAGCCACGTGCCCACCTGCACGAACACGAGGCGCGAGGCAACGTACGTGTAGAGGCAGGCGCCGAGGAGGGCGCCCGCGAGCGCGCTCCACGCGAGCCGATCCCCGCCGAGCCCGTGCGCGAGGCTCGCCAGCGCGGCCACCTGAAGGGTGGTCATCGCGACCTGATCCCACCCGTCACGCCCGGTGCGCGCCGCCCAGTGCGACATGGCGAGGAGCCCGGCCGCAACCAGCGCTTCCCGTCGGCCGGCGACGGCGCGCGCCAGCGCGTAGAGGAGCGGCACGCAGCAGAGGCTCGGCAGGACCGACAGCATGCGCGCGCCGAGGAAGCCGTCGCCGAAGAGCCACATGACGCCCGAGGCGGCGGCCAGATACCCGTTCGAGGTCTCGACCCAGCCCGCGACGAGGAGCGGCGTCGCCGCGAACCAGGCCTTGTCTGCGCTGACGCGCCAGGCGAGCGCGTGCTGCGCGCTCAGCGCCTCGTCGAGGTAGAGGCCGGGCGGCACGGCGCCGAGCTTGTAGAGCCGGAACAGCGCCGCGAGGGCAACCACTGCGAGCAGGGCGGCCGCCGTCCGGGCACGCGCGGTCCAGCTAGCCATGGCGGCGGTGATCTATCAGCGGGACGTTCACTTATCCATTCAGGACGGCGGAGACGCCTCCCCCGCCTGGCCTGCCCCCGACGGGACGGAGAATTCTTCTGCCTGTCTTCCTAGCTGGAAAGGTTCTGCGATGCGGGGCATGGCGTCGGCCCCGCACCCATCACGCGTCCCCTGCGCGCCCCATCCCGCGTCGCCCGCGCGACCCCTCCCGTCACGGATCGGATGCGCTCCCTTCCCGGCGCCCTCCAGTCCCCCCGAAATGCGGAATTGATCGGTTCATGCCCCGGGCGCTATTCCGGCGTGCAAGCGGGTGCAAGCGGGTGCAAGCGGGCAATCCCACTATCAAGCAGACAAACAGTCCCAGACCTCGCCTCGACGCGGCATGACGATCGCGGTCGGGGCATGCCTCGACGCTGGCGATCTGCAAGGGTTCGCGCCGGCGCATGACGCGGCCGCCCACGACCCTGTGGTCGTCCAACCTCGTCGGCGGGGTGTGGGCCAGGAAAGGACAGGAAGGGAGGAATAGGCCATGGGTGTTCGTCGTTCGGGTATCGTGCGCGCCGTAGCCCTCAGCGCCGCCGTGCTGTGGGTGGCCGGTCCTGGAGCCTCGCTCGCCGGGGCCGCGACCGGCGGCGGCGAGTGTCAGCTGCAAGGAGTGGCGAATATCAGCCCGCCGCTCGGCAATGCCTCGGGGAACTTCGCCTACAACTTCACCGGCACCCTGAGCAGCTGCCAGTCGAACGTCGCCGGCGCGCCGACATCGGGTAGCGTCTCGGCGGGCATCCAGCTGCCGGAAACGGTGACGCTCACCAGGCCCGGGGTGTGCACGGGTGGGCGCTGCGACGACGGCATCACGGCCTGCACGAGCAGCACGCAGTGTCCCCCGGTCACGACCACGGGGAGGGTGCTTTACCAGGAGCCCATTCCGCAGGGCAGCGGGAGCTGCGGCAATAGCACGACGACGGGGGAGGCTCTCGTCGTCTGGGGAGACGGCAAGAACACCGTCGTCGACTACACCACGACCGGGGCGTTGGCCGCGGTGCACCTGCAGGGCACGGTCGGCGCCAGCATGACCCTCACGCTGGTCGCGAGCAGCGTGCCGGCCGGATATACCGCTCCCTCCACCTACACCATCAGCAGCGACGAGCCCACCTTCGTGGTCGGTGAGGGGTCGCTCGCCGTGCTCACGTTCAGCCCGACCACCCAGGACCAGAACTGCGTGACGATGGGCGTGAGCTCGGCGAACATCAGCGGGGCCGTCGGCATCGGCAGCGCCCAGTAGCCGTCGCTGACACAGGCGAAACGCCAACGTCCGAGAGGGCGGGGCTCGGGCCCCGCCCTTTTCGCATCCGTGTCCCACGGCACCGTCTACGAGGCGGTGACGCGCCCGTCCTCGCCTCGCGCGCGCGCGAGGTTCTCGGGGCCGACGAAGGGGCGGCCCTCGCACGCCTCCGTCCGGCGGCGGCGCGACGCGACTACCTGGCCGCGCACGCGCTGGCGCGGACGATGCTCGCCGAGCTCGCAGGCTCCGACCCGGCCCGGCTGCGCTTCCGTTGCCCACCACGGGGGCGCCCGGAGCTCGTCGCACCCCCGGCCGCACGCCACCTGCACTTCAGCATCTCGCACGCGGACGGGATCGCCCTGTGCGCGGCGGCGGCCGCGGGATGCGTCGTGGGCGCCGACGTCGAAAGCCTGCGCAACGTCGGACCCGACCCGCTCGGCGTGGCGGCGTCGGTCTGCTCCCGGAGGGAGATGGACGCGCTCGCCATGCTGCCCGCCCCCGCGCGGGCCGAGCGCCTCCTCTCCATCTGGACCGCCAAGGAGGCCGTCGCGAAGGCAACGGGCCTCGGCTTCCGCCTGCCTCTCCCGCTCGTCGCGGTCCACGAGGAGAGCAACGGGCCTCCGGCGGAGTCCCGCACCGGGGCGGCCGAGGAGAAGACCCCCTGGAGGCTCGCGTCCTTGCGCCTGACGCCCTGCCACGTAGCGGCGGTTGCCGTGCTCGCCGTATCTTCGGCCCACGTTGCGCTCCGCTTCGAAGTCGGGGGGCTCTTCTGTCCGGGTACCGCCGGCCCCGCTTCATGGAGCCGACGCGGTCACCTTGCCGACGCTGTAGCGGGCAAGGATCCCCGCGCTCTCACTCATTGGTGAATCGCGGCTGCTCGCTCCAACTTTTGTCCTATGACGCCCCCCTCGGTGCCTTTTTTCACTGGAACTTCTTGACCTCCCCTCCCCGTTCGGCATAAGGCTGTGGACCTCTCTTCACATCATCGCGTATCAGCGTATTTTTCATATTCTCGCGAAGCGCTTGTCTTGCTAGCGCACGCCTCCGCGTGCGCCGCGAGGCTCTCCCGGCCGGGTTCGAGAGCGCGGCGCACGGGGCGGATCCGCCTCCCCTCCATGGGACGCAGGAGGCACGAGATGGCAGGGCCCCGGCCCGAACGGCGGCCCGCTCACTCAGCAGCGCAGGGCACAGAGGGCCGGCCCTAGTCGGCGCGAGATTGTGCGGCGAGCGGCGCAGAAGCGCCGCCTCTCGCTGGCCGCAGGACCGCCCGCGCAAGAAGTCTCCCCCACCAACGCGGTGGACCGCTTCTTGGAAACTCGGCGACTCCGTGATGCGGGCGCTTGCTACGAGAGGCCGCGGTGCGTTGACGGTGGCCCTGGCGCTGACGGGGTGGGCGACGGGGGCGAGCGCCTCCCTGATCTCCGCCAGGCTGCGCTGGCAGCCGAGCCCGGCGTTCGGCGTCGTCGGGTATCGTGTCTACATGCGCACGCTCAGCGGGAGCTACGGCCCGCCAGCGGACGCCGGTCTCCCCTGGCCCAACGCCGACGGGACGCTTGATTTCATCATGGCGAACCTCGACGGCGCCACGTCCTACGCCCTGGCGGTCAGCGCCTACGACGCGAAGGGCGTGGAGAGCGGCCTTTCGAGCGAGGTGATGCTGCTCAGCGGGACCGCCACGTCCACGACGGTCCCGCCGACGACGTCCACGACCACCACCACGACAGGGCCGCCGACCACGACCACCACGCCCACCACGACGACCTCCACCACGACCACGACGAGACCGCCGACCACGACGACGACGCCGTCGACCCCGACCACCACGACGACGACCACCCTTCCGGGGGACTGCAGCAACCCGACCGTCATCCCCGCGCAGGGCGGGACCTTCAGCGGCACGACGAGCGGGTCGAGCCTGCTGGCGGGCAGCTGCGGCAGCTCAGGCGACTCGCCGGAGCGGGTCTTCCAGTGGACGCCGGCGGTCTCGGGCACGGCGACCATCCAGACCTGCGGCGACGGCACGCACTTCGACACCGTCCTCTACCTGAGCGGCGGGGTGTGCGCGAACTCGCCCGAGGTCGCGTGCAACGACGACACGACGGGATGTCCCGCGGGCGACGGAGGCTCGAACACCCGGCGTCACGGGTCGCGCGTGCGGCCGGCCGTCACCGCCGGAACGACCTACTTCATCGTTGTCGACGGCCACAGGGGCGCCCAAGGGCAGTTCAGCCTGACGGTGACGCCACCGAGCCTGACCGCCGCGGCGGGCGCGCCGAACACCAGCTCCGGGGCCGCACCGCTCGACCTGCAGGTGGACCAGCTCGCCCTCAGAGGAACCGGCAAGCGCGGCCGATTGGTCGCGCGCGGCATGGTCTCCGCGCCCGCCGGGGTCGACCCGACGGTGACCGGCGTCCACGCCGAGGTGCGCGCGCCGAACGGCAGCCTCCTCTACGACGCCAGCATCCCCGCTGCGGGCTTCCGCTCCCGGCGCGGCCACACCGTCTTCGACTACGTCGCGGCCCCATCCAGAGGGGGAGCGCCCGGCGCCCACGGCGTCCAGCGGATGCGGCTGGTCGTCCGGGGTGACCGGGTCGAGGTGCGGCTCGCGGCCGTGGCGCCCGAGATCGCCGACGCCACCCGGCAGTCCGGCCTGACCTGTGTCCTGTGGCTCGGGAGCGCGGGCGAAGAGCGCCTCGGGTGCGCGCGGGGCGCGGACACGAGCCGCTGCCGCCCGTAACGGAGGAGAGGCGTGGGATCGAACGTCGAGATCGCCGACAAAGGTTCGTTTTCCTCTCTAGCCATCATGACGCGGCTGCTGCGATCTGGCCTGATCGTCCTTCCCCTGCTGCTCGCCCCGCAGGCGAGGAGCCAGCCGTCTCCTCCGCAGGCGATCTCGGCGTCGGTCGTGACGGTTCCAGGGTCGGCGACGTCCGACGGCTTCCTGTCCACTCTAAAGACGGACCCCACGGTGGTCTTCACCGAGCCCGAGACGTCCAAGCCCACATATCTCGTGCCGGTGAGCCCGCCGCCGTTCGGCGTGCCGATCATGCGGATCGCCAACAATCCGGGCCTGCCCACCACCCCGGTGAGCGGCACGTGGGGCTCGGATGCCCGCCACGTCTACTCCAAGCAGCAGCCCTGGAACGCCGACGAGACCCTGATCAGCATCGAGAACCGGGACGGCGGCTCCCCTTCGCCGCTCATCCTCGACGGCACCACCTACCGGCCGAAGGCCGGCCCGTGCGGCAACTACAACCTGTATGATTACCGCTGGCACCCGAGCCGCGCCCACGCCCACGAGCAGATCAACGTCAACTCCAGCGGCAGCGAGCTCATGTGGTTCGACGTCGTGTCGTGCACGAAGACGCGCTCCTGGTCGCTGCCGGTCGCGGCCGACTACGGCATCGGCTCGGGCGAGGGCAACCCGTCGAACGACGGGCGCTTCGTGCTGCTCAACGGCACCACCAAGATCTTCGTGGTCGACATGGACCCGCAGCCGCCGTTCAATCCTTATCCCAACAAGCGGATCGGCCCGCCCCTCGACATCTCCAACTGCGGACTCTCGAGCTGCACGATCGACTGGGCGAGCGCGTCGGCCTCGGGCAGGTACGGGGTCGTCTCGTACCAAGGGGACAACGAGCGGGTCTTCGACGTCGACCCCGTGACGCTCGCGCTCAGCCCGCACGCGATGCCGTCGGGCTCCTACCGGTGCGCGGGCACGGCGGCGGCCGGCTTCACCTACAGCCTCGGCCACGCCGACCTGGCGCTCAACCCGTACGACAACCACGAGGACGTGCTCGTCGGCCAGGACGAGTGTCACCTGAACGGACAGACGATCAACGGGACGCTCATCTCGCACGTCATGATGGTGCGCCTCCGGGACGCCAAGATCACGGCGCTCACCGACCCGAACAACGAGGCCTACGCGCACCACATCTCCACGCGCAGCCTCGACCGCCCGGGCTGGGCGTACGTCGACTACTTCCAGGAGGACGGCAAGCGGTTCAGCGACGAGGTCATCGCCGTGAAGCTGGACGGGAGCAGGGCCGTCCAGCGCTTCGCCTGCAAGCACAGCGTCTTTACGAGCCCGCCGCTCGCGAGCGAGTGCTATCGCTGCGAATCCCACGCCGCCCCCTCGATGGATGGGCGGCGCATCCTGTTCGCGAGCAACTGGGCCGAGCACTGTGGCGCGTCGTGCGGGTCGATCTCGGACATCAAGGACTATGCGATCGACGCGCGCGCGTCGCTGCCTTGACCGTGAGCGTGTCGGTGCGGGCGGCGCCGGCGGGCGAGCGCGCGAACCCGTGACCCGGCCGCGCGGCTACCCCGCACGCGCCCGGCCGTTGCCTGCGACGCTCGCCTCCGCGTCAGCGAGCCGCTCGAGAAGAAACGCGCTCGGCCGGAAGCTCGGGACCAGGCCGTGCAGGAGCCGCACGGCCTCACCCGCATCTCCTGCCTCGACGTGAGCCTGCAGCGCGGTCAGCCACGCGTTGGACGGCGCGGGCTCGGAGCCGCGCAGCGCCTTGATGCGCTCGTGGTAGCTTCCTGCGATCTCCTCCTCCGCTGCGACCAGCTCCTCCTTCAGCTTCTCTCCGGGTCGCAGGCCCGTGAAGACGATCGGGATGTCCTCGTCCGGTTCGAGCCCCGAGAGACGGATCATCTGGCGCGCGAGATCGACGATGCGCACGGGCTCACCCATGTCGAGGATGAAGATCTCGCCGCCGTTCCCGAGCGCCGCCGCCTGGAGAATCAGCTGCGCCGCCTCGGGAATGGTCATGAAGTAGCGCGTGACGTTGGGGTCCGTGACCGTCAGCGGCCCGCCCCGGCTGATCTGCTCGCGAAAGAGGGGCACGACGCTCCCACTCGAACCGAGCACGTTGCCGAACCGGACGCCGACGAACCGGCAACCACCGTTCTGCAACCCCTGGACCACCATCTCGGCGACCCGCTTCGTGAGCCCCATGATGCTCGTCGGCCGCACGGCCTTGTCGGTCGAGACGAGGACGAATTCCCTGACCCCGTGCGCCAGCGCGGCGCGCGCGACGTTGTGCGTCCCGATGACGTTGTTGCGCACGGCCTCGATCACGTTGCGCTCCGCCATGGGCACGTGCTTGTAGGCGGCGGCGTGGAGGACGAGGTCGGGCCGGTGCGTGGCGAACACGCCGTGAAGCTGGTCTTCGAGCAGGACGTCACCGAGGACCGGTTCGAGGCGCACGTCCGGGAAGCTCGCCTGGAGCTCCTGCTCCAACCCGAACACCCCGTTCTCATGGCGGTCGTAGAGGACGATGCGCTCCGGGCGGTAGCTCGCGACCTGGCGGCAGAGCTCGGAGCCGATCGAGCCGGCCGCTCCGGTGACGAGCACGGCCCTGCCCGCGACCAACGACTGCACCTGCGTCCGGTCGAGATGGATCGGCTTGCGGGGCAGGAGGTCCTCGATCTGCACCTCGCGCATCTGGGCGTACATCACCCGCCCCTCGACCAGCTCCTCGAGGGTCGGGAGCACGCGGTGGCGCACCCCGGCCTCGGTGCAGCGCTGGACGATACGGCCGAGCGCGGCGCCGGAAGCGGAGGGCACGGCGATCAGGACCTCGCCGATCTCGTGCGCCGCCACCAGCGTCCTCAAGTCGTCCACGCACCCGAGCACGGGGACGCCGCACACACGCAGCCCCAGCTTCGCGCGGTCGTCGTCGACGAATCCCACGACCGCGAGCTTGAGGCGACGGCGGCTCTCGATCTCCTGCAGCAGCCGGATCCCGGCCTCGCCCGCACCCACGATGAGGGCGAGCGTCTCGACGCGCCGGATGGCGGGCCGCTCGCGGCGCTCGTCCGCGAGCCGGATGGCGAGGCGCCCGCCGGCCACCAATCCCGTGCAGAGCACGAAGTCGAGGATGAAGACGGTGCGCGGGAACCCGCCGAGCCCTACGAGGAACACCATGGCGGCAAGGAAGAGCACGGAGGCCAGCATATTGCCGCGCACGACGTCCTCGGCATCTCGGACGCTCACGTGACGCCACCACCCGGAGAACAGGCCGACGGTCCAGAAGCCCACGAGCTTGCAGAGCAGCAGCAGCGGCAGGGTGGCGAGCGCCAGCCTCAGGTATTGCGCTGGAATCGTGAGGTCGAATCGCAGCGCGAAGGCGAACAGGTAGGCTGCGATCGCGATCGTCATGTTGCCCGACACGATGAGCAGGGCCCGGTAGCGGAGGAGGAGAGGACGGGCGGCCGCCGTCGGCGGCTGCTTCCCGTTCCGCCGGGCCTCCGGCTCGACGGTGGTGCCCAGTACTGCGGTTGCGTCGCTCATGACGTCTGCTCGCTCGTGGTGTGCCATCCGAAGATCGCCGCCACCGTGCGGGCGATGAGACGCGCGTCCAGGCCTAGGCTTCGCTGCCGCACGTACGCTTGGCTCAAGGCGAGCTTGCGTGGAAGGATCTCACTCACATACAGCTCCTCGGCGTTCGGACTCTGCCCAAGCAGGGCTTCCTCGTTCCGGAAGGCCACCGACGCGAGGTCCGTGATGCCCGGCCGAACGACCAGAAGCTCCCGGTAGGTCTCCGCGAACATGTCGACGTAGCGCGGCACCTCAGGTCGCGGCCCGACGAAGCTCATCTCGCCGCGCAGGACGTTGACGAGCTGGGGCAGCTCATCGAGCTTCCAGCGCCGCAGCACCCGGCCGACGGGCGTGACCCGTGGGTCGCCGGCCCCGGTAACGAGGGGGCCCGGGTCCTTCCCGATCCGCATGGTGCGGAACTTGAGGATGTGGAACGGCTTCCCCCCGAAGCCGATACGGGCCTGCCGAAAGAGGATCGGCCCCGGCCCGCTGCACCTGACGGCGACGGCGGCCGCGGCGAGGAGGGGGCTCAGGACCAGCAGCAAGACGCTCGCCCCCGCGACATCGAGGCAACGCTTGAGCGCGTCGTACATCGCCCGTGCCCGAGAATGCCTGCCAGTCATGCGACGGCGACCCTCCGTTTGCGCGCCTCCGCCGCCGTGTCGCGGACGGCCGCGATCGTGTGATCCACGTCGGCGTCGCTCATGCCGGGGAAGATCGGCAACGAGATGAGCCGCCGCCACTCCCGGAAGGCCACGGGGAACTCCTCCGCGCGGAACCCGTAGCGCTCGGCGTAATAGGGTTGCATGTGCAGCGGCCGCCAATGAACGCTCGTCGCGACACCGCGGGCCGCAAGCGCGTGGATGAACTCTCCGCGGCTCATCGTCAGGTGGTCGAGGCGGAGCCGGATCGGGTAGAGATGCCACGCGTGGCGGCGGTCCGCCCGCTCGCGCGGAACCTCGACTTCCTCGACGTCGCCGAACCCCGCGGCGTAGCGCGTCGCGATCGCCGCGCGCCGCGCCCGGAAGCGGTCCGCCCTGGCGAGCTGCCGGAGCCCGAGCGCGGCGGCCACGTCCGTCATGTTGTACTTGAAGCCCGGAGCCGTGATCGCATAGTCCCAGCTGCCGCCGGCGCGGAACCGTGTCCATCCGTCGTGCGACATCCCGTGCAGGCCGAGGCTGCGGATGGCGCGCGCGCAGGCGCCGTCCTCCGTCGTCGCCATGCCACCCTCGCCCGTCGTGATGGTCTTGTTGGCGTAGAACGAGAAGCAGGCGACATCGGCCAGGGCCCCCACGCCGATCCACCGGCCGGTCTCGGGATCGCGCAGCGCGCTGGGCAGGGCATGCGCCGCGTCCTCGACGACGAAGCAGTGGGCCGCGCGGAGGAGACGCGCGAGGCGCGGCATGGCCGCCATCTGACCGCCATAGTGCACGGGGATCGCTCCCACGATGTCCGTCGCCCGCTTCGACCCGCGCGCGAGCGCGCTCTCCACTGCCGCTGGATCCATGCACAGCGTCTCCGGCTCCACGTCCACGAAGACCGGCCTCGCATCGAAGTAGGTGACCACCTCCGCCGTGGCGGCGAAGGTGAGGGTCGGTACGACGACGCCCTGCCCGCGCTTGAGCCCGAGCGCCGCGAGCGCCAGGTGGAGCGCCGCGGTGCAGGAATTGACGGCGAACGCATGCGCCGCGCCGAGGTAGCGGGCGAAGGCAGCCTCGAACTCCTGCACCCGGGGTCCGGTGGTGATCCACCCCGAGCGAAGCACGTCGACGACGGCGGCGATGTCCCCGTCGTCGATCTCAGGCCTGAAGAACGGCACCGTAGTCATGAGTCTCCCAGCAGGTCGGTAGCGCATAGCCGGCGTCGCGCAGCAGCGAGGTGTAGACCCCGGCCAGGCGCGCGACGACGATGGCCTCGTCGAAGCGACGGCGCACCCGCTCCGCCGCGGCGGCGCCCATCCGGGTGCGCAGGGCGGGGTCCTCGAGCAGGCGGACGATGTGCGCGGCGGTCGCATCGACATCGCCCGGCGCCGCGAGAAGCCCGGTCTCCCCGCTCCGGACGACCTCGCGATTGCCCTTCACGCGCCAGGCAACGACCGGGATGCCCGCCGCCATGGGCTCCAGGAGGCCGCGGGCGATGCCCTCCTTCCAGGAGAGCAGCACCGCCACGTCGACGTCCGCGAGGAGCGCGCCCACGTCCTCTCGGTAGCCGACGAACTCCGTGGCCGAGGCGATGCCGAGATCGGCGGCCGCTCGCTCACACTGCGGGCGAAGGGGACCGTCGCCGATCAGGCGGAGTCGCGCCTGCGGACACGCGGCGCGGACTCGGGCGAAGACCCGCAGCAGGTCGCGATGGTTCTTCACCGGCTCGAACCGAGCGATACAGGCAACGACGCGACCGGCGCCGGAGTGCGCTCGCGCGCGCCGGGCGTGGCGCTGCACGTCGATGCCATTGCCGATCAGACGTGCCCGCACACCGCGCCAGCGGCGAACGGCACGCAAGTCCTCGCGGTTCTGCATGAGGAGCATGTCAGTGAGGGCCGCCAGCGCCCGCTCCGTGGCGCACGAGAGCACCTTCGAAGCCGATCGCGTGCCCTTGTGGAAGTGGAACCCGTGCACCGTGTGGACGACGATCGGCACTCCGGCCGCCCGCGCTGCGACCCGACCCACTGCGCCGGGGACGGAGCTGTGCGTATGGACGATGGACGGGCGGAGCTTCCGGAAGACGCGCATGAGCCGCCAGGTGGCGCGGGCCAGGGCGGCCGGCTCCAGCCCGCGCGGCGTGTCGATGACGGCGACCGGCAGACCGCACGCGCGGACGTGGTCGACGTGGTCGCCCGCGCTGCAGACGATCCAGTTCTCGATCAGGGGTGGCCGGTGAAACTGGCACACCCGATCCAGGAGGATCTCCTTGGCCGAAGCGGCCGTGTTGATCACGTCGACGATGCGAAGTGCTGGCGGCATGCTTTCGTGAGGACCCGTGGGTTGGGGGCGGGCCGGTGGGTCAGACGCCCGTCCGCTGTCTGCTGGCCCACCAGTGCAACCCGAAGAGGGCCCAGAGCTCCTTCGAGCGATCGGCCCGTCGGGTCGCATGCTGCCGGTAGAGCGTCTCGACGGCGTCCCGGCGTACGCACGGCAGATACCGACTTCCGGTCTTCATGACATCCCAAAAGAGGTCCCGGAGCTCCGTTCGGAACCACTCGCCCACCGGCGGCTCGAAGCCACGCTTGCCCCGCCGACGGACCTCCGGTGGCAGAAGGTCGCGGAACGTCCGGCGCAGGATGCGCTTGCCGCGTATCCCGCCGATCTTCCAGCGGCCCGGAACACGGAACGCAAACTCGACGACGCGATGGTCCAGGAACGGCACCCGGACCTCGAGCGCGTTGGCCATGCTCGAAATGTCGACCTTGGCGAGCATGTCCCCGGGGAGCCCGAGCCGGCAGTCCGTGTACAGCATTCGGTTGATCGGGTCCCCGTGGTCCAGCGCGCCGAACCGCAGGGCTTCCGCGGCGAACAGGTCGCTCGCGGGGTGCCCTGCGCTCAGGTCCGGGACCAGCGCACGGACCTCGGCCTCCCCGCACACCTGCGCCCAGCGCGCGTAGCGCCGCCCCGTGTCGGGGATGCCGCCGCCGTCCGTCAGCCGGCGGAGCAGGCGAACGGCCTCCTCGAGGCGGTTGCCTCGGCCGCACGGTCCGAGCGCCGACACCCGAGCGAGCAGCCACATGAGGGACCGCGGCGCCCGGGCCGCGTAGGCCTCGCCCAGGTACTTCGTGTAGCCTCCGAATAGCTCGTCGGCGCCGTCCCCGGACAGCACCACCTTCACGTGACGGCGCGCCTCGCGCGCGATCTCGAAACACGGCACGAGCGACGGATCGGCGAAGGGCTCGTCGAGATGGTCGAGGGCCGGCTCCACGGCCGAGAGAACCTGCGCGCGCGTCAAGGGAATCTCGGTGTGCCCGCTCCCGATCTGCCTCACCACCTGCCGGCTGAAGCGCGCCTCGTCGAAGACCCGGTCCTCGGGGAACGTCACCGAGAACGTGCGCAGCGGGGTGGGGCTGGCCGCAGCGGCCAGGATGCTGACCACGGAGGAATCGATGCCGCCGCTCAGAAAGGCGCCGACCGGGACGTCCGCCACCAGGTGCTCGCGAACGGCGGCCATGAGCAAGGAGCGGAGCTCCTCCTCCGCGGCCGCCCTCGAGCGAGGCGCGAGCCCGGGCTGCCAGACCCAGTACGGGCGTCGCCGCACGCCGTCGCGGTCGGCGACGAGGAGCTCTCCGGGGGCCAGGCGCTGCACGTCCCGGTAGATCGTGGCGGCGCCGGGAACGTATCCACAGCTCAGGTAGTGGAGCAGCGCGCCGGGGTCGACCTGGCGCTGCGTCAGCCGCCCGGCGACGAGCGCCTTGATCTCGGAGGCGAAGCCGAAGCCGCGAGCTCCACTGGTGTAGAAGAGCGGCTTGATCCCGAGCCGGTCGCGGGCGAGGACGAGACGCTCGGCCGCGCGGTCCCAGATCGCGAGCGCGAACATCCCGTGCAGCTTCGCGACGGCGTCGGGCCCGTCGTCCTCGTAGAGATGCGCGATGGTCTCGCAGTCGCTCGCCGTCCGGAAGTGATGGCCGCGCGCCTGGAGCTCCGACCGGAGCTCCCGGTAGTTGTAGATCTCGCCGTTGCACACCACCCTCACCGAGCCGGTCTCGTTCACGAGCGGCTGCGCACCGCCTACCACGTCGATGATGGCCAGCCTGCGGTGTCCGAGCGCGGCCTCGCCGTCGCTCCACCACCCCTCGCCGTCCGGCCCGCGGTGCGTGAGGGCGGCGGTCATGTCGCGCACCACCGCGGCGGCGTCGCGAGCACGCCCGAAGCTGATCAGACCCGCGATTCCACACATGGTACGACACCGTGAGCGAGGCGGGTCCGGCGCTCGTCAGCGCGAACCCACAGACGCGACCGCTCGTAGACGTGGGGCAGCACGACCGTCAGCGCGACGACGAACCAGAAGTGTCGCTGCCGCAACCCGTAGTTGAGCATCCCGTAGAGGAGGAGTGACAGGTAGGAGACGAACAGCGCGCGCGCGGCCATGAGGGCGTCCGGATCGCGCGCCCGCGCGCTCCGCTCGAGGAACGCGAGGCTCCTCGCCATGGCGGTCGCGAGCAAGCCGAACATGATCAACCCACCGATCGCGCCCGTCTCGGCGAGCACTCCCAGATAGGAGTTGTGCATCTCCTGAGCTTTTCCGCCCGGCACGAGCCGCGGGATGGTCGCCGCGAACCCCCCCGGCCCCACGCCGACCAGCGGGTGGTTCGCAAAGACCGTGTGGAAGGCGAGGAGCTGGTCCGCCCGCCCCCGGCTCATCTCTCCCAGATCGTACGTGTCCGACGAGACGAACGAGACGGCGCGCCGGGCGCCGTACGGCAATTCGTCGAGGTGCTGTCCGACGACGTGCCACGCGGATCCGGCGAGGAGCAGGGCCGCGCACGTCCAGGCCAGGCCGACCCTCGGCCATACCAGCACGAGCATCAGCCAGATCGACAGCGCCGCGAACACGATGCCCCCGCGGCTCCCGCTGCCGAGGACGCTCGCGAAGGCGACGACGATGAGTGCACCGTGGAAGAGGCGGGAGCCTCGCGAGGCCGCCGCACTGAACGCCCGGGCGCAGAAGAAGGGGATGACGGCGACCATGAAGGACTGGAGCTGATTGATGCCCTCGAAGAGGCCGGCGACCCTCCCGCCCTCCACGACCAGGTTGTCCATGGTCCCGCGCCACATGAGCACGGTCCCCACTCCGCCGGCCACGCACGCCACGACACCGGCTCCGCGCCAGGCTGCCAGGGTGCGGCGCACCCGGTCGGGGCTGCCGAGCAGCTGGCAGATCACGACGAGAGACAGACACAGCCAGACGTACGTGGCCAGCTCGATCAGCGACTCCGAGCCGGTCTCGCCCAGGGTCGCGGACACGACGCTCGCCCCACAGAAGGCGGCGAGGAGCAGGACGATGCGGCGGCCCTGCCGGTCGAGGACTCGGCCGGTCAGGCCGTTCTCGTTGAGCAGGGCGCCCAGGGCGGTGAGGAGCAGGACGGGATCGCCGAGGGTCAGCTTCTGCAGCACCACGGGCCCCTCACCCAGGGGCTCGCCCGGACGATAACCCGCGAGGCACGCGATCGTCTTCGTCACCGGGAGCAGCATCACCCAGAGGCAGAGGCCCGTCGTCGGGTAGAGGAATATCCGCGTGACCGCGTAGAGAGCGGGCACCGTGACGATCACGGCGAGGGCGAGCAGCGGGACGCTATCCATGGTTGATCGTCAGACGCCGGTCAGAGCGCCTTCCACAGGATGGGCTTGATGGACCGCAGGGTCTCCGCGACCATCGCGTCGGTACGGATCCGGTACGTGGGGACGCCGCCAAACTCCAGCTCCGCGGCCTGCGCGTGGCGCCGACGGAGGTAGTCGGTCGGCTCCGGCCCGCCGGGTTTGTCCCGCGTGAGGTTTCGATGCACGGCCAGCTCGAGCGGGACGTTCAGACAGAAGACGAGGTCGGGCTGCGGGATGTCGCGGTACATCCGCTCCTCCACCCGCGCCAGCCATCTGTACAGAGGGTTGCGCTTCCCGAGCAGGAAGTGGAGGCTCGGCCCGTCCGGCACCCCCGGCTGGCGGGTCGGGTACCGATCGGCGACGACCAGGGTCCCGTCCGCGGCCCTGCGGTGGGCCCAGGTCAGGAGCTGCCTCCTCTCGTACGCCACCATCAGCGCCCGCAGCACATAGACGACCAGGGCGCCGGCACGCGTCGCGCCGAAGTCCATCCCCTTCCCCGCTGCCGCCTGCATGTCGATCCGCGAGGTCCGGTAGGCCGGCATCGTCCGCCGCAGCAGCGGCAGGAGAAGGCGCGGGAGAGCGGTCACCATCGACGGCGGCGGCTTGCCGCCGTGGATGTTGGCCACGGGCAAGACGTCCCCCAGCCAGCGGCTCAGCTCGTGGACCAGCGTGGACTTCCCGGCGCCGTCCGAGCCGACCACCCCGATGACCGCGCCCCCCGAGAGGAGCGCTCGCGTCGGCCCTCCGCCGCCCAGCGTACGCCAGGCCTTGCGCCACGCGCGCCGGCCCCGTGCCACGGTCGCGCCCGGGCGCACGAACCGTCGGTGGTGTCGCAGCTGCGATGCCAGCGCCCTGCCGAGGCGGAAGCGACCGACTCCCGATCGCCCCGACTCGATGGCATCCTCCAGGCGGCGGAAGAGCGCGAAGTCCACGCTCGGAAGGCACTCCTCCAGCACGCGGCGCAGGTCCGGGTCGTCCACACCCTGACGCAACCAGCGGAGCTCCTCGGCCTCCGCCGCCCGATCCCGCGGGATGAGGGCCTCGCTCGGTACCGCGTAGTCGAGACCTCTGCGCATCACGAACGACACCCGCTCCGCAGCGCGCTCGGGCACGCACACCCCCTCCTCCGTCGGCCGTGCTCCGCGCAGCAACGCGCTCTCCAGCGGGAGGTGGTACTCCTTGATCGTCCCCCCCGTGATGATCCGATGGTAGACGTGGAGGTCGAACAGGCGTCCGCTCTCCTCATCGAAACCATAGTAGTGACAGAGCGAAGGATGACCGTCGCTCCGCCCGGGCTTGCAGCCGACCGCTCCGACGACCGAGAGGAAGCGCGACGCATCGCCCCGATGGACCAGCAGGTCGAGATCCCGCTCGCCGCGTAGCGCCTCGACGAGCTTCCAGTTGCTCTTCCAGTGACAGTAGTGCACGCCGGCGCCGTGCAGGGCGTCAAACAGCGTGCGCAATGTCCGAAGCACTCGCACTTCCCCCGACGATGCGATCGACGATCGTCCTGGCGAAGCAGCGGTAACTTCCGAAGTCGTTCTCATTGGTTTGCACCTTCAGCGTCCTGCGCGAAAGCGTTTCGTCGCTCATCAGCTGATCGAACATGGTGTGGGCGTGCCGGATGAACCGTTCCATCTCCTCCCTGCTTCGTCCGCGGAGGGGCGGGTCCCTGCGGGCAAAGGTTCGTGCGAGCACCTTCTCCAGCGGTGCCGTGACGTAGACGACGAGGTCGGGCATCGGGACCAGGCGACAGAAGGCCGCGATATCCTGGGGCCGTGGTGCACTGTTGACGTGGACGAGGACGTAGTGGGCGCAATGGATCGTGCCCTCGTCCACGATCACGGCAGGGCCGTGGCCCGCCTCGCGGGCCAACGCCGCGTGGACTCCGAGCTTCCGGTGCAGGCCGCGGTACGCACTCACGGCCCGCACCACGCCGCGGTACGCGCTCAAGCCGGTGGCCGGCCGGTCCGCGTCGCGTCGTATCACCGCCATGGCGAAGGCGAGGAACTCCCGATGTCGCCGGAGGGTGAGCGTCTCGCTCAAGCCGCGGAGGTCGAGTGCGAGGTTCTGGAGCGTCGGGTTGCGGCGGATGACGCCCGGGAGCCATGGCAGAAGGAAGTCCTCGGCGGCGGCCGCCTGCACGCCGCGCTCGCCACACTCGCGGAGAACCTCCTTCAGGAGCGTCGACTTGCCGCTCCCCGAGGAGCCTGCGATTTCCACGATCACGGTCGACCTTTCAGGCCCGGAGCGCCCGGCCGAGCGGTACGCGAAGCTCGGCCATGGGGTCGGACCGCATCGCCGTCCGTGGCTAGCCTAGAAGATTGTGAACGCCCTCGCTCCCTTAGAGCCCGCCCGGCGAGAAGACCCCGCATGGCGACCTCGGACTCGCTCGGCTGCGGCGCAGCGGAGGAGGCGCCGATGACCGCCGCGGCGTAGACGCCACCGAGGCAGGCCAGCCTCGTTGCTTCGGTGGCGAGCACTGCCCACGCGGCGCCCACCAGTCCGTAGAGTGGCACCAGGAAATAGCTCGCGACGGCGCAGACGGCGAGGCTCAGGATCGCAATCGGCAGCTGTTCCGGCAGCCGCCGTGCGGCGGTGACGGCGTAGCTGAGGGCCTGGGCGAGAAAAGAGACGCCCGTTGCTACCGCCAGCCAGACCAGGACCAAGGTGTGCTCCGCGTATTCGGGCGCGTAGGCCACGCTGAGCATGATCCGCCCGAAGAGCGCACATGCCGCGACCCCCAGGAGCCCCAACGCGCCCGCCATCACCATCGTACGGAACGTGAGCCGTCGGTAGGCTCCCAGGTCGGTGACGAAATGGCGCGCCAGCCGCGGACTGACCGCCGCCCCCAGCGCCAGAAGCGGCTGACTCGCGGCAACGAAGAGGTAGACGAGCGCCGTGAAGTGGCCGAGCGCAATCGCACCCAGGTTGGCCTCGACGGCATAGCGCGGCACGTTGACGGCAAGGCTGCCGACGCCTGCGACGCATCCCAATGGAAACGAGACCCGTACGAGGCGAACCAGCGATCGCAGCTCCAGGGACGGCTGAACGCTCGCTAGCCGGACAGCGGCAGGCAGGTCGTACGTCACCAGCAGGCCCCCCCAGCACACTGCCAACGCGAGGGTCGCGAGGACGATGTCTCCGCTCAGCTTGAGGACGAACCCCACGGCCACCACGCTGATGACGCCTTTCGCCAGCATCGAGGTCGCGACCCGGCGAAGGTTCTCGGCCTTCTGCAGCAGCCCGAACACGACATCGCTCACCGCCTCGAGGGCCTTGGCGGCCGCCACCGCGAGGATCAGGTAGAGGGTGGCATCCCGGTAGCCCAGGCCGAACGCCATGGCGGCGATGGCCGCAAGGCCGAGCAGGGTGCCGATGATCCGCACGGACAGGTAGACGCTGAACGGATAGTCTTCGCGCGCGTCGGTCGCCTGGAGCAGCCGCAGGTTGAGGCTGGTCAGGGTGATGATGGGCGCCGTGAGGGCGAGCCCGAGCGCGAACTGTCCGACGTCGGCGGCGGTTCCGAGCTTCGCGATACAGACGAGCACTCCCCACTGGCAGGCGCTGTAGCCGAGATTGCCAGCGAGGGCCCAGGCCACGTTGCGCCGAAGCGACGCCGCGTCTCCGGGCTCCGAGGAGCTCGGCACCGGTGCCGACGACGAGATCCGGCTGAGGGAGTAGGTCATCAGGGAGCTGCTTGCATGCGGGGGCGCGTCCGGGGAGCCGGGCAAAGCTCCGCTCCTCGGGTTACACGGCATCCCGCTGATTTGAGTTTCTCAAGTCTTCGACGGCAGCTCCGGCTCTCGGCCGACTGCCTTCACACCTTCTCCACCGCCCGAGCCGCCACCTCCACCGCCACACTGCGCTGCAGCAGGTCGACACTCACGACGAACGTCGCCCGGCCCCTGTGCCACAGCTGAACCAGGCCCTCGAGGCCCGCGAGGGGTCCGGCAACGATCCGGACGCGGTCTCCCGTCCCGATCCACGGCACCAGGCGCACCCGGTCACCCGACGTGACGAGGCGACGGACCGCCTCCACCTGGTCGTCGGGAATCGGGTACAGTGAATCCCAGCGCTCACCGATGATGCGGACGACGCCGTCGGTGCCGACGACGCGGATGTACGCCTCGCGCGAGGGCGCGAAGCGCAGCAAGACGTAGCCGGGTAAGAGCGGCCGCTCGAGGACCAGGCGGCGATCGCGCCGCCGGCTGGTGACGCTCACGCGCGGCACGAAGACCCGGAAGCACCTGCCCCGCAGGCCCTCTTCGACCTTGGTCTCGCACTGGGTCCGCGTCCAGACGGCATACCAGCGCTCGCTCGCGGCAGCTCCGATCGGAGGAAGCTCGAGGGCGGCACCCCGGGTGCTCACGGCACGACCTCCTCGTCGTCGGGGGCGCTGGGTGGGGGCGGAGCACTCGCCACCTTCTCGATCCCCGTCGCTTCGCGCCGCGCCAGCACCTCCGTGACGCCCTCGTAGACGGGCAGCATGTCGACCGCGTTGCGCTCGCCCGCGTGGAGCACGCTCTCCGCCGCCGGGAAGTCGCCGCGGGCCGCGTAAACGTCGACCGCGAGCGTGCGGTAGAGGTCGCCCCGTTCCGGCGCCTGCTGCAGGGCGGCCCGCAGCGTCCGTTCGGCGGCTCCCAGATCGCCCGCCTTGAGATAGTCCCCTGCGGCCCGCGCCAGCTGGCCTCCGCCCTGCGCGCTGCGCGCCGCTTCGGCCTGCAGGGCGGCCGCCGCTTCCTTCCAATGGCCCCGTGCCTCGAACAGTGTGACGAGGTCCTCCACGATCGCCGTACGCTCTTCGCCGGCGGCAGACTGGAGCGCCCGGTCGAGGCCGCGGCCGATCGCCTCGGCCATGTCGTCCTCCAGCCTCGCGAGCCGCACGCTCAGGCCGTCACCCTCGTCGTCGGCGCGGATGGGCCGGCCCGCAGGACGGGGCTCGAGCTCCCCGCCCGGGGCGAGATAGGCATGCGAGGTCAGGGCCGGGAAGCGAACCATCGATTCCTCGAGCTCCGCGGCGCCCTCGTGCCGCGCGCCGCGCGCCCAGAGTTGAAGCGCGAGCCGGTCGCGCACCTCGGGGGACCAGGGGCTCAGGACGAGCGCGCGCCGCAGCGCTGCCTCGGCCGCCGGGCCGGGCCCCACGAGGGCGGCGAGCGCCTCGTGGCCTTCGAGGTCCGCCGGGGACGCGTCGAGGGCGCGGAGGACGAGCGCCCGTGCGCGTGCGCCGTCACCGGCCTCCGCAAGCAGAAGGTCCGCCTCTGCCAGGCAGTCGCGGGGTGAGATGGGCGAGGCGCCGGCCAGCCTGCGCGCGCCGTTCGCCACCTGCGGCCCTGCCGCCGCCGTCAGCAGCACGAGCAGCACGGCGAGCGCAGGGGTACCTCCGGCGGGCTGGGGCCGCCCGCTCAACACGAGGAGCCCGACGACGATCATGAGGGCGAGCGAGTTCGCGGGCATGTGCAAGCCGAAGTCCACCAGGCTGTGAGCGAGGATCGCCGCCACACCGCCCGCGAGCCCCCAGCGCAAGGCGGTGCG
>VBKJ01000151.1 GCA_005879795.1 Deltaproteobacteria bacterium | reverse complement strand
CTTCAGCAAGGCGACGCTCCACGGTCTGCTCGGCTTCCTGGTCGAGAGGCATCTGCTCGACTAGGCCGGAGACGAGTCCGTCCCGTTGGGGGTGACCGGCGGCGTGTTGGACGCTCGTTACGTACTCGAGGACGACGACGAGACCCCGCCGACGAGGCGCTGAAGGGGAGCGCGAAGAAGGCGCGGTAACCTTGGAGCGGCCCCGCTCCGCTCCGCTGCGCCGCGGCGTTCGGCGTGCGGCGAGCTTGCTCGCCTCGCCTCCGGCGCGCGTCGCGCTCCTCGCTCTCGCACTCGTCCAGCTCGTACGGCTGGCCGGGTCGCTCGCGCCGCCCCATGTCTACGGCAAGGACTTCCGGCAGGAGTACTGCCTCTCGCGGTCGCTTCTCGACGGCAGTCCGCTCTACGAGCCGCTCGTCGAGCAGGCACGGCGATACGTCGGCAGCGACGTCGCGCCGTTGCCCTCGCCAAGCGCTCACCCGCCGTCCGTGGCCACCCTCTTCGTTCCCTTGGCGCTGCTTCCGTACCGCGCCGCGACGGCCATCTGGCTCCTCGTCAACCTCGCCCTCCTGGGATACGCGCTGCGCCTCCTGACACGCGCGCTCGGCTGGCGCGTGAAGCCCGGAGCCTTCGCGCTGCTGACGAGCGGCGCGCTCCTGTGGCCCCCCGTGATGAGCGATCTGGTACACGGGCAGCTCACGGTGGCGCTGCTGGTCTGCATCGTGGGGAGCTGGAGCGCTCTCAAAGCGGAACGCACGACGCTCGCCGGCCTCTGGCTGGGGCTCGGCGCAGCGCTCAAGCTCCTGCCCCTCCTGCTCGTCCCGTGGCTCCTGCTGGAGCGCCGCTGGCGCACCGTCGCGGTCGCAGCCGCTCTCTTCGCGCTCCTCAATCTGCCCCCGGTGCTTCGCCTGGGCCCGGGGCTCTGGCCCGACTACGTGCTGCGCGTGGCCCCCCAGGTGGCCGCCGCGTACCAGGACAAGATGCTGAACCTCTCGCTCTACGGGCTGATCGTCCGGCACACCGTCGGCTACTCCTTCGCCCGCCCGCTCGTCGCGGCACCAACCCACCTCGTGGTCGGGCTCGCCGACGCGATCGTGCTGCTCGCGGCCTTGGGGCTGGCGGCGGTGTACGGTGGCCGCTCGGAACACGACACCTTCGATCTCGGCTGGAGCGTGCTGGTCGTCGCCATGCTCCTCCTGAGCCCGGTCACCTGGCCCATGTCCTGCGTGCTCCTGCTCCTGCCGATCGCCGTCTTCGCGCGCGGCTTCCTCGAGCACCGGGCATTTGCGGGCAGGCTCGGTGTAACGCACCTGCTCGTGCTGGTGGCGGTGGCGGTCCCGGCCGAGACGCTCGTATCGGCCGCCGGGGCCCTGGCGAACATCGGGGCGCGGGCCCCGGGCGCTCCGCTCCCGGGGCCCGCAGCTCTCGTGCTCTCGCTGCCCAACTTCGCGCTGCTTCTCGCCTTCGGGATCGTGTGCCGCGCGCTCGTGCGCACGCGAGCTTTCCGGCCGCCTACCTAGCGCCGCGCTCCCCAGCGGTTCCAGTGCGTCTGGGCGGGCGCGGGGAGGCGCTTGGCGGGCCTGAACCCGGCGCCGGTAAAGTAGGCGACCGGCAGCAGCGCGGCCTGGGTCAGGTCGGCGGGATGCCGAGGAGCGCCGCCGCCTCCTGCTCGAACATGATGTGCAGCGTGGTCCACGCCGAGCCCACACCGCGCGCGCGGAGCGCCAGCATGAACGACCAGACGGCGGGCAGGATCGACCCGTACACCGACGCCTGCGCAAGCGGGCCGGCGTTCTCGACCCGGCCCTCGACGCATGGAATCGCGTGCACGGGGACCTGGTGCAGGTGTTCGGCCAGGTAGGTCGCGGAGTCGAGGATGCGCGGCAGCTGCCTGGCGCGCGGATCGTCGGGCGGGAGCTCGGGCCGCCCGGGGATCTGCTGGTTCACGTAGGCGTGGAACGCGCGCCGGTAGAGCGCGGCCAGGCCGGCGCGCTTCTCCGCGTCGGTCACGACCACGAAGTGCCAGCCCTGCGAGTTGGAGCCCGTCGGCGCCTGGAGCGCGACCTCGATCGCGCGCTCGATCAGGGCCGGCTCGACCGGACGGAGGAGGTCGAGCCGCTTGCGGACCGAGCGCGTGGTGCTGAGGAGCTGATCGGCGAGCGCGACATCCACAGCGGGCTCAACCCTGGCGGGCTGCCGCATCGGCGGCCCCGGGGACGCCCGCGCGCGCCTCGGCATCCAGCGCCTGCAGCGCGGGCATCACCTCGCGCGCGAACAGGCGCACGTTCCGCTCCGCCTCCTCCCACGGCATGCCGGCGTAGCTGAACACGCCGACGAAGGTGTCGCAGCCCATGCGCGTGCGGATGTCGAGGATCTTCTCGATGCACTGCGCGGGGGTACCCCACACCTGGAGGTTCAGGAAGAACTCGCTGAGGGCATCGGTGCCGCCCTTCTCGCGCGCGATCTCGGACATGCGGCCGTAGTACTCGTAGCCCTTGGTGTGCTTGAGGTGCCCGCTCGCCAGCTCGTAGTGGCGTAGCACGCTGTCCCAGTAGCCGCCGATCCAGCGCACCGCCATCTCGCGCGCGCGCGCCGGGTCCTCGTCGCAGAAGGTCCAGCCGGCGCACACCGTGGGCGGCGCGTCCGTACCGTTCACCTCGCGGTAGGCGGCCCGGTACTCGGCGAGCTCGGCCGCGACCACGTCCCACGGCTTCTGCGGGATGATGAGGATGCCGACGCCGAGCCGGGCCATGATGCGCGCCGACTCGGGCGACACTGCCGCGGCGTAGGTGCGGCCGCGGAAGGACTTGAACGGCTTCGGGCGGATGGGCGTGCGCGGCTGTTTCACGAACTCGCCGTCGTAGGCGCACCAGCCGTCCTCGAGGCCGCGGAGCAGCATCTCCGCACTCTCGACGAAACGCCCGCGCGACTCCTCCATGCCGACGCGGAAGCCGGCGAACTCGACCCGCCCGAGGCCGCGCCCGATGCCCAGGATGAAGCGGCCGCCGCTCATGTGGTCGAGGACCGAGACCTGCTCGGCGACGCGCAGGGGATCGTGCCACGGGAGCACCACCACCATGGAGCCGAGCTGCACGCTCCGGGTGCGCCCGGCCACGTAGGTCAGGAACTGCAGGACGTCGGGGCACATGGTGTAGTCGGTGAAGTGGTGCTCGACGCCCCACACCGAGTCGAAGCCGAGCGGCTCGGCCAGGTCGGTCAGGCGGAGTTCGTTGGTGTAGACCTCGTGGTCCGGCCGCCGATCGTGCGGGTTCTGGAAGACGGTCCCCATGCCGACGCGCATGGCGGCGAGTGTAGTCGGGTCCGCCGGGCCGGACAATGGGCACGGAGTCGCTCTGGCCAGCAGCGAAGCCCCTCGAGGAGGTCAGCCGGGAGCGGGTCGTGAGCCGCTGGCTCCTCGCGCGGTGAGGAAGCGCCCGCCAACGAGGACGTAGGCCATGAGACCGAGCTTCGCGAAGAACAGCACGGACGGTCGCCGCCCGGCCGCCGGCCCGATGGCGGGCGTGAGGAGAAGGCCGACCAAGGCGAGCGTCGCGGCGCCGATCCGAAGCCTCTTCGGGACGCGGTCGGCTTCCATGCCGGCCAGCACGCAGAAGAGCGCAACGTCCTCGGTAGAGCTCACGTGCGGGCAGAGGAGAAGATAGGTCATGATGCAAAGAGCCCAGGTGGGCCCTGCGGGGAGCGGTCGCTGCCATGCGGCGAGGAGGATGGCGAGGAGGCTCGCGCTCCAGACGATGGTGCTCAGCCGCGCCGCCAGGTCGTCGCCGAGCCCGAGGTCGGGATGAAGGGCGGCACGGAGGTTGCTCATGTATTGCGGGACGATCGACCAGGCGAAGGCAGAGGGCAACCCGACGCGATCGTAGCTGCCGACAAGGTGCAGGTAGTCGCGCACCCAGCCGGCGCCGAGCCAGGGAGTGAGCGCCAGCGTGGTGACGAGGGTCAGGCCGGCCGCGCGAGCGACGCTCCTGCCGCGGCCGCGCACCAGCAGCGCCAGACCTCCCGTGGCCGCAATGGGAGGCTTGGCGGTGAGGAGCCAGAGGACGAGGCTCTCCTGCCACGAGCCGCGTGACGGCGTGCCCTCGCCCTCCCCGTCCCGCACCATCAGGAAGAAGAGGGCAGCGGTGGTGAGCAAGGCGGTCTGGCCGAGCGCGAAGGTGTGAACCGTGACCGGCGTGACGAGGGCAAGGAGCACCATCCAGTGGACGCGCGCGCGCAAGATCATCCAGCCGGTCGCCAGGACGCAGGCGAGGCACCAGACCCCGTAGGCCCATCGCGCCGGCAGCATGCAGAGCGGCCCCAGCATCCACAGCATGGTGGGCGAGTAGCCGAAGGGGAGCGCGATCGACGCGGGCAGCCCCGTCCATCTCTCGGTGGCCTTCAGGTGGGCCTCGAGCGTGTAGATCGACGTGCCGCCCGCGCGCGCCAGGCCCCCCGACCACGCGGCGCAAGCAACACCCCGATGCGAGGCGAAGTCCATGAGCAGCTCGGGCCGCCCGTCCGCGACCACGACGCCGAAAGGCTCCGTCCTGAGCGCGCTCACCGTGGTCCCGAGTCCCAGCCCGATGACACCGGCGAGCAGCAGGAGCCTCGCCGTGAGGCGGCGTGAAGCCACTCCCCGCCGAAGCGCGCGGCGCGCCAGACCGCGGGGCGCCGCGCTCAAGTCGGAGTCTCTCCCCCTCGCCGCGCTGCACCACGAGCACGCGACGTCGTCGGGGGACTTCCCGCAGCAGCCGCCGGATCGCTGCTCCGGAGCATGGTGGTCGGCAGGGGCGGGATCGTGCGGGCGCTCGCACGCTGGGCGACCGAGAGCGCCAGCACTGCGAGCAGGCCGGCGGGTTGGACGGCCAGCAACGCGGCCATGGGAGGCGCCGCGCTACCGCACCACTGGACGAGCACGTTCACCAGCGGCAGCGAGAACGACATCGCAGCCACAGCGACGAGGGTTGCACGCCTGAAGGCCGCAGAGCGCAGGAGAATGAGAATCTGCGGGAGGGCCAGGGGCGCGTAGTAGTACCAGACGACAGGCAGACCCACCAGGGCGGCAACGGGGGACGCCTCGGGATCGAGGAAAGCAAGGGCGGCCATCGCCACGAGCGCGATCGCGATCGTGGCGGGCAGGACGACGTTGGGCGCGTGGACGATCGGGGAGACATCGCCCGCGCCGCCAAACACCCGCAGCAGCGCTCCGTGGGGCGAGCTGTTGAGCCCCAGGTGTTCGTAGAGGACGGCCACGCTCGGCAGGACATCGAAATAGTAGCGGACGAAGCCAGCCGGGCCGACCGTGGCCAGATTCACCAGCTGGCCGGCGGCGACGACCGCGCCCGCGGCGAGCAGAAGCCGGATCCGCCCGCGAGCCGCGAAGGGTACGAGCAGGAGCACGGGGTAGAGCTTCAGGACGGCAGCCACGCCGAACCACACCCCGGCGCGACCGTCGCGGCCCGCGGCGGCCGAGCGCCAGCCGAGCACCGCGAGCGTCAAGATGAGGAGCTCGAGCTGGCCGATGTAGAGGAGGCACCAGAGCGGCGGCCACGCCGCGAGGGCGAGGCTCATTCGGATGGAGACGCCGAGCCAGCGCCCGACCATCACCAGCATCACGAGGTTGACCGCCAGCCACAGCGGTACGACCACCGGGAACGGGAGCAGCGTGAGCGGCAGGCTCAAGACCGCGAGCACCGGAGGGTGCGGGTCGGGGTGGGGGAAGGTGTCGGCCGCGATCGGGAAGTAGCGCGCCGCGAGCTCGTTCACGGGCGTATAGATGTCGATCCCCTCCCGCAACGCCCGGGCCGCGAGATACGGTTCCTGCAGGTCCTTGGTGTACGATCGCGGCGGCAGACTGCCGGCGATCAGCGAGCCCAGCGCGATGCCGGCGAGACACGCCTGCGTCATGCGAACACGGCGGGTCATTGGCGCCAGCGCACCGGAGGTCGACATCGAGGCCGCACCCGCCCCACCCCGCCCTGCCTGGCAACCGAGCTCATCCCGCCGCGAAGACCAGGGCGTCGAAGCACATGTGGGCCAGGATGACGACGTAGAGGGAGCCCGTCGCGTGGGCCAGGAGCGCGAAGGCGAGACCGTTGAGCCCGGTGTAGAGTGCCCCGCACCAGCCGTAGAAGCCGTGCGCCCAGCCGAACACGGCGGACACCACGATCGCCGCCGTCCACCAGGCGCGGAAGACGCGCTCGGCCACTACGCGGAGATAGCCACGATAGAGTATCTCGGAGCCCGCCGCCGCCGCCAACGCACACACCACACCCAGCGCACGGCCGAGGACCGACACCGGCATGGCGAGGTAGGACGCGCGCGCGCACGAGAGCCCGAGCGCCTCCCACGCCGCCGTGAAGCGGGGCAGCACGCCGAAGTTCACCACCGCGATGAAGAGGATAACGACCACGCAGGTCGACGCCGGGCGGCGCACGATGAAGGAGCCGCGTGGGTCGAGATAGAGCTCGGCCCACGACATGCCGCCTCGGCGGCCGAGCGCGAGCGCGCCGCCGCCGAGGGCCGTCCACTTGACGATCGACGCGAGGTAGGCGGTCAGGTTCGCATGGGCGATCGCCTCGAAGGCCTGTACCGCCATCACCAGGCTCACGAGCGGGACGATCCCGCATGCGACGGCGATGAAGAGGGCGTCCGGCCGGCCGAGCGAGGCGGTGCGCGGCTCGGGCGTCATGGGTCGAGCGGCTCCCGAACCGGCCACGTCCTCGGCTGGTCGGGCTGGGCCTTGTCGTAGCGCGGATCGGCGAGGAGGAGCACCCGCCGTCCGTCCTCCGTGCCGACCTCGGCCGCGGCGAAGCGCGCGAACGACAGGAAGGCGCGCGTGAGGCGCGTCGCATCCGCCTGCGCGAGCGCGCCGACAGTGGGATCGCGGATACTCCGGAAGCGCTCGACGAGCCCCTCTGACGCGGCCCCGAGGGGAATGGCGAAGCGGTAGACGCTCCGCTCGGTCTCGGCGAGCCCCCGCCAGGTGGAGAGGTCGCCGACCGTCGGAATCGCGGCGACGCGCACCGCCCGCTCCGCGTGTTCGCCCGCCGTACGCTCGGCTATCGTGTACGCGCGGGACATGGCGCGCTGGTGCAGCACAACGAGGCAGCCGACGTAGAGCACGGTGACGGCGAGCCCGCCCCGCGCGATCGCGCGCCGCGCGTGCGGGTCGACCCCCCGCAGCCAGGTGATCAGCAGCGCGCCCGCCCCGGCAATCCAGACGAGGCCGGCCACGACGCCGAAGGTGCCCTGCGCGGGGATCATGCGGAGTGCGGCCACGACGATCAGGCTGCCGAGCACCGTCCAGGTCGAGACCGAGGCCGCGTGCCGCCCGCTCAGGAGAAGCGCGCTGCCGCCCAGAATGAGCCACATCCACGGGTCGCGGATGCCGGCCAGGTCCCCGTAGCACCAGGTCCCGTCGAAGGGCAGGAGCGGACGCAGACCGTACGGGTTGAGCAGGTCGAGGAGCGGATGCGACGCCGCCGCCGCCAGGCACACACCCAGCAGGGGACGGAAGGGCAGGGGCGCGGCGCCGTTTCCGCGCTGGCGCGCCGCGAGGTGAACGCCGGCGGCGACGACGAGCGCCAGCAGGGGCACCGCGAGCAGTGAGTGCATCGTCCCGCGATGCACCTCCAGGCCGGCGGCGGGCGAGGACACGAAGGGCAGCCAGTCCACGTCCTGCACGTTGGCGGCCAGCACGGCAGCGGCCAGGGTGAGGCCGGAGGGCCGCTCCCGGCTGATCGCGTGGCTGCAGGTGATGGCGGCGAACGCATGAGTCAGGTTGTCCATCTTCACGCGCGGGCCTCGGCGGCGCGCCAGGTGTCCAGCACCGCCCATCCCAGCAGCGACACCGCCACCGGCACGAGGGGCAGCGGCGCGAGCCGGGTGATGATCGGCGGACCGACCAGGCAGGTGAGCCAGAGGATCGCGAGGACGAGGCGGATGCGCGCCCAGCCCGCGCCCGCCCCGTGACCCAGCCAGTACTCGGACACGAGCAGCGCGGGGAGGACGAGGACGGCCACGTCGTGCAGTTGGAGGTAGGGGCTCACGAGCGGCGTGACCACGAGGAGCGCCGCGAAGCGGAGGTCGAGCCAGCCGGCGCGCGCATCCCACGGTCCTCTCCACACCCAGAGCACGAGCGCGAGCAGCCCGAGGCTCACCACGCTGCCCAGCGCCATCGCCAGGCCGAAGCGCGCTGGGCCGAGCGGCAGCAGGAAGAAGGCGTAGATCGAGCAGAAGAGCGCAGACGGCATGCCCGGCTCGAAGATCATCCGGCTGAGCAGGGGCCCGAGCGCGAGGAAATCGCGGGGCGTCCGCCAGCCGACGAAGAGCACGCTCGCCGCCGCCCACCCGGCGCCCACGGCCGCGGCGGCCGCGATCACCCGCCAGCGCCCCTTGGCCGCGAACACGACGACGGGCGCGAGGGCGAGCTGCGGCCGGTAGAAGAGGAGGCCCAGGAGCGCGCCGGCACTCGCCTCGCGCCCCGCGCGCAACGCGACCAGCACGAGCGCGAAGATGGGCACGGCGAGCAGCGAGTTGCTCCCGGCCATCAGCCCTTCGAGGATCGGGTAGAAGGAGAGCGACAGGACGAGGGTGTCCGGCCAGTGGCGTCCGGTGAGCGGCGCGCAGCGGGCCATGATCCGCAGCGCCGCCGCGAGGGCGGCGAGACACGCCCCTGTCCACAGGAGGAGGGCCGGCGCCTGCGGGATGAGTGCCCACGGCACGTAGAGGAGCGCAACGAAGGGCGGCGAGGTGAAGAGGCTCATCCCGGGGAGCCGCTCCACCCCGAGTGCCGTCCGCCAGTACGTCTCCTGCAGCGCGACGTCGTAGAGGTCGGCGCCGCGTCCGTCGAGCACGATCCGCGCGCCCGTGCGCATGGTGAGCAGGTCGACGCCGATGATGTGACCGAAGGCGTCGATCAATCCCCGGTGTCGCAGGATGCCGAACGCGTAGACGGCGGCGAAGATCCCGACCACCACCACGGCGTGGGCTCGAGCTCGGGGCAGCGTCAGCCAGCGCGCGGCGCGTTGACTCGCGCCGGCACCGCCGTTCATAAGGCGGGACCCATGCGGGCGCTCCTCGTCACCCTCGGCCATCTCCTCGCCTCCGGGCGCGGGCGGTATGGTGTGCTGCTCGCGGCCGCGATCGGCGTCGCGGTGTGGGTCGTCTGGCTCATCTCGCTGCTCGCCCGCCCGGGACTCCTCGATCTCGCGGGCAACGTCAAGGGCACCGACTTCCTCGAGTTCTACGCCGCGGGGCGTATCGTGGCCGCGCACCAGACCGAGCACCTCTACGACCTCGACGTCCAGGCGCGGATCGAGCACGAGATCACTGCGCCCGAGCGGTGGTCCGGCTTCCACGCCTTCATCACCCCGCCCTTCTTCGCGCTGCCCTTCGTGCCGCTGGCAACCCTGCCCTACCTCGCGGCGTTCGCGCTCTGGAGCGGGCTCGGCATCCTGTTCTTGCTCGCCACTCTTTCGCTGCTCGGCCGGCAGGTGGGGGACGCGGGCAGAGGCCGGCGCGCGGCGGCGCTCTGGGCGCTCGGCTTCGTGCCCGTCTTCGCGGCCGTCTCGTACGGCCAGAACAGCCTCCTCTCGCTCTTCATCCTCGCCGGCGTGTTCGCGCTCCTGCGCCGCGAGCGGGACGGCCTCGCCGGGGTCGTCCTGGGCTGCCTTCTCTACAAGCCCCAGCTGGTCCTCGTGCTCGCCCTGCTCCTCCTGCTCGAGCGACGCTGGCGCGCGCTCCTCGGCCTCGGCGCGATGGGAGGCGTCCTCGCGGCCGTCTCTCTGTGGATGAGCGTTCCCGCCGCCCGCTCGTACGCCCGGCTCGCCCGCTCGTTTCCGACCATGCTCGCCGACCCGGCCTTCCCGACCTGGAAGATGCACTCGCTCTACAGCTTTTTCGTCCTGCTCCTGCCGCGGCACCTCGCGGTCGCGGCGGGGTTGGCCGCAATCTCCGCGCTCGGCGTCCTGCTCGCCGTCCGCACCCTGCAGCCGCCCTATCGCCCCGACACGCTCCACCGCTGGTTCGCCGTCGCCATCTGGGGGAGCGTCCTGGTGAGCCCGCACGTGCCGGTCTACGACCTCTCGCTGCTCGTGCTGCCCGCCCTGCTCCTGCGCGGCGAGCGACGCGACGAGGCGCTCTGGCGAGGCGGCGTGGCAGCCATCTGGGCGATGACGATCGTCTCCCAGCCGCTCGCCCAGTGGCTTCGTGCCGCGCTCGGGCCGAGCCTCCAGCTCTCGGTGCCGGTCGTCGCGGCGGCAGGGTACTGCCTGCTCGCCGACGGTGTTGCTCCCGTCGCCGCCGGCCTGGTCGGGAACGCCGGCCAGGCTACCCAGCCGCGCGGCCGCCGATCTGTGAGCGACCGCATAGCGGGCGGAACGTAGTCCGGACCGGCCGGATCGCCGTACCGCTCCGATCGTCCCCACAGCTGCGCGAGCCGGTCCTGGTAGAGCAGCACCCAGCCCGACTTCCGCCGCATCACCTTGACGCTGTGCTTGAAGCGCCGGCTCAGCAGGACCATATCCGGGTCGCCGAGGCGCAGGATGGCCGTGTCGTCGAGCGGCGGCGAGGTCGGGCTCCGCCAGCGGATGGCGGGGCGGTTGCCGAGCAGGAAGTCGAAGTACAGGTCGGCGACCGCCTGCGGGTAGCACGTCCGCAGTCGCCCGTCGAAGGCGACGGTCGTCTCGGGGGCGAGCGCGGCGAGCGCGTACTGCGCCCAGTCGAAGTGCACGACCAGCTTCCCGGCGAGCTGTCGATCGGCCATGTACTGGAGAGCGTCGACGGGCGAGCGGCTGCGATTCACCCACAGGGCGCGCGACTGGAAGGCCAGGGTCACGAAGAGCGCGAGCGCGATCGCCCAGGTCGCGCCGAGCACCACGCGGACCGCCCGCGCCGACGGCGGGGTCCCCGCGCGCGCGGGCTTCGCCCTCCCGAGACGGTTCCGGAGCCCCTCCAGGTGGAGGGGCAGCCAGAAGCCCGCGAGGATGCCGAGGAACGGCGGGTGGCGTGCGTGGAGGAACGACTGCCAGGCCGTGACCGCGAGCACCACGACCTGTCCGAGGTCGCGCGGCCGGCGGCTCGCGATGAATGCGGCCACCGTGAGTCCCGCCAGGGCGGCGGTGACGATGAGCAGCGGGTCCGGCCAGGCGAGCGGGTGCCACTCGCCGATCTCGGGGCGCGGCGGGAGGAGATCGGCGATCAGCCAGGCGACGAGACGCGGGCCGTAGGGGTTGGCGAGCGTCGCCAGCCCGCAGGCGGCGAGGACGACGACATACGCGCGCACCTCGCCCCAGCCGCTCAGCCCCTTCCGCCACAGCGCCACGAGCGCGCGGCAGCCGAGGTAGAGGGCCAGGACGGCCAGGCCGGCGAGGAAGCCGCCATGCGTGTTGACCCAGAGCGCGAAGAGCGGCGGCGCGAGCCACAGGACGCGCGTGTCCGGTGGGCTCTCGCCGTCGCGGAAGCAGCGTCCCAGCATCACGACCAGCAGCGCGAAGAACGTGTAGGTGAACACCTGGGGCCGGACCGTCCACCCGGGCCCGACGGCGCACGTGGCGAGCAGGACGGCGACCGAGAGGACGAGGAAGCTCACCCGCTGGCGCGTCGCGTTCCGCACCATCAGGCCGAGCACGAGGAGGCCCAGCAGGCTCGTGAAGGCGTTGAGCCCGGCCGCGCCGAGATGGGTCTCGATCCACCCGAAGGTGATCTCGGCCAGGTTCTCGTGGTTGATCCAGGGATGCCCTGCCGCCGTGTACGTGTGCGTCGCCGTGGAGGGCAGGGCGTGCGCCGCGAGCACGTCCTGCCCGTAGCGCACGTGACCCCAGAGATCCGGGTCGACCCGGTGCGAAATCGAGAGCACGACCAGGCAGCCGACCAGAAGGAACGCGCGGAACGCGCGCGCGAGCGGATCGGGCGCTGCGGGTCCGACCGCGGCGGGGACCGGGCTCGCCGGCTCGCCCTGACCGCCGGCGCGGGCCAGCCCGGCCCGTCCCTCGCTCATGGGCGCGCGGAGCCTAGTAGAGGTGAGGGAAGAAGCGCCAGCGCAACCGTCCCAGGTACTCTCGATAGGCCGGATCGCGCCCGAGAATCCGCTCCTCCGCGACGGCACGGGCGTTGAGCGCGAACGCGCTCGCGATCGCGATGGCGACGTTCGCCGCGCTCGGGTAGGTGAGGACATACCCGAGGTAGCCGAGCAGGTGCGCCGTGTACATCGGATGGCGTACCACGCCGTAGGCGCCGCCCAGCTTGAGGCCGCGGTTCGCAGCCACGAGGCCGAAGCTCCGCCCGAGGAAGACGGCGGCCACCGCCGCCGCCGACGCGCCGACCACCTGGATCGGCCCGCCGAGCCAGGCGAGCGCCCCCGGCGCAACGGTGCGGCGCAGCAGCAGCGGGAGGAAGGTCCCCACGATGCCGAGCACCCAGTCGACGGGGCGGTCGGAGGTCTCGGCGCTCGGGCGGCGCACCACGAACAGGACGACCAGGATGGTCAGCTGGACGACGATCGCGAGGCGCACGGCCAGCGCAACGTCGACGTCCCCCCGCGCGCGCGAGGCGTGCGCCGCCACGAACAGGGCGTAGAGGGCCGCGAGGGTGAGGTTGCACAGCGCCGAGCCCAGCCGGCGGCCGGCGCCGGCGCGCGACGCAACCGGGTCGCCCTCGATCACGACCTGCGCGCCCTCGGCAAGCCCGGCGCGCTCCACCGTCCCGGCGGGCAGCTCGAGCACGCTCTCCGCGTCGGGCACGCGCGGCGAGATGCGCCCCGGGGCGAGACGGGGGAGCGCGCGCACCACGCGCTGGCGCTGGTCGAGGAAGACGGCATCGACGGCGTAGCGCATGCCGAACATGTGGATCTGCCGGCAGGGTCGCAGCCAGAGGCCGTCGCCGGGATCGAGACGCCGGGTGCCGAGGAGCCCCCGGAGCCGCGTCCAGTGCGTGTGCGCGAGGTGCAGCCGCTCGGCGAGCACGGCCCCGCTGGTCGCGACGTGCGCGCGGTGGACGGCTCCCCTCATGGGCGCCCGGGCCGCGCGCTCACTGATTGACGACCAGGTCGACCAGATCCTTCATCCGCAGCATGGCCGGCCCGCCGACCACGATGAAGAGCGCCGGCAGGATGAAGAAGGCGAGGGGGAAGAGCATCTTGACCGGCAGCTTGCGCGCCGCCTCCTCCGCACGCTGCCGCCGCTTGGTGCGCAGCAGGTCGGCGTGCGCGCGCAGCGTCTGCGCCATACTTGCGCCCAGCCGGTCGCTCTGGATGACGAGGCCGGCCAGCGCCTTCAGATCCTCGACGCCGTTGCGGTCGCCCAGCCCGCGCAGCGCGTCCTCGCGCGTCCGCCCGCTGCGCAGCTCGAAGGCGACCTGCGAGAACTCCCTGCCGAGGGCGTCCGCGATGGAGGCCCGCTCCTCGCCGATGCGGGCGATGGTGGCGTTGAGGCCGAGGCCGGCTTCGAGACAGGTGACCATGAGATCGAGCGTGTCGGGAAGCGCGGTCATGATCTCCCGCACGCGCCGCGTGACCTTCGCGCGCAGCCACAGGTTCATCAGCACGTGGCCCCATGCCCACGCGAAGCCAGCCATGAGCAAGGAGTACCCGAGCGGCTTGCCGGAGGAGATGCGGGGCACCAGCACGAGGAGCGCCGGGCCGAAGCTCAGGAGCGTGCGCACGCCGAGGAAGAGCACCACCGCGCGCGGGCCCCGAATGCCCGCGTAGGCGAGCCGCTTGGCGAGCGAGTTCTCGCTCCCCCCGAAGCTGTAGCTGCCGAGCAGGGCAAGCAGGCTTGCCCCCAGACTCGGGGCCTTCTTCCTGGCCTTCGCCCGGGCGTCCAGCTCCGGCACGAGCGTCTTCAAGCGTTGCGCGACCGGCGACTCCGCCGACACCCAGTAGTACCCCGAGACGACGGCGATGGTCACGATCCCGAACGTGAGCAGCGTGAGGATGAGGACGATCACCATGTCACACCTTGATGCGCACGATGCGCTGGATTACGAGGTGACCGAGCGCGATGCTCAAGATCCCGTAGCCCATCATGTAGATGCCGGTCTTGGTCTCGATCATCGGCCTGAAGTACTCGGCGTTGAAGAGAAGCAGGCAGGTGGCCACGAGGAAGGGGAGCGCGGTCAGCACCAGCCCGGAGAGGCGGCCCTGCGCCGTGAGCACCCGCACCTCGCGCAGGAGCTTGAACCGCTCCCGGATGGTGTAGCTGATGTTGTCGAGCACCTCGGCCAGATTGCCGCCCACCTCCTGCGTGATCACCACGCCGGCCGCGAGGATGGGCAGGTTGGGATCTTCCACGCGCTCTATCAGATGCTGGAGCGCCTCGCGGACGGTGAGCCCGAGGCGGATCTCCTCCGCGACCTCGGTGAACTCGCCCGCGATCGGGTCGGGGAACTCTTCCGCCACCACCTGGAGCGCGGAGAGGAACCCGTGTCCCGCCTGCAGCGCAGCGCGGATCAGGTCGAGCCCGTCGGGCAGCTGCTCGGAAAAGAGCGCCAGGCGCTTGCGGCGCAGCTGCAGCACGATCATCAGGGGGGTCAGCCCGGCGATCACGGCCGCCACCACGGCGAAGAGCGGCTTGCCGAGCAGGAACGTGACGAGGAGGAACGCCGCCGCGGCGAGTAGCGGCATGTAGAGCAGCACCTCGCCCACGCGCCGCTTGAGACCCGCCTGCCGGATCACCCGCATCAGGTTCTTCGTGAGGGCGAGCCGCTGCAGGATTGCGTTCAAGAACCCGATGCGCGACAGGCGCTGGTCCTTCAGGACCCCCCCGGACGGTCCGGCGACCGGCGTACCGGTCATGGTGGTCAGGCGGCGGCCGAGCGCCTCCTTGGCTTCCTCACGCTCCTGCGCCCATCCGGAAATCGCGTAGCCGACCAGCGCGAACGCCGCGAACAGGAGCAGCGCGACCATACCGAACATCGGCTCACCTCCCCCCTTCAGCCGAGGTAGTCAAAGATGCGCGGATCGATGTCGTGGCTCGACGCCTTGACCTTCTCCGCGAAGCGCGGGCGGATGCCGGTCGCAACGAACCGGCCGACGATGTTGCCCTGCGCGTCCGTCCCCTCACGCTGATAGGCGAACAGCTCTTGCAGCATCACGGTATCTCCCTCCATCCCCGCCACCTCGGAGACGCTGGTCACCTTGCGCGAGCCGTCGGGCAGGCGCGCGGTGCTGACGATCAGGTCCAGCGCCGAGCTGATCTGCTGCCGCATGGCGCGGTTCGGCAGAGTGAAGCCCGACATCTGCATCATCATCTCGAGCCGGGAGAGCGAGTCGCGCGGCGTGTTGGCGTGGATGGTCGAGATCGACCCGTCGTGGCCCGTGTTCATCGCCTGGAGCATGTCGAGCGATTCCGCGCCGCGGACCTCGCCGACGATGATGCGGTCGGGGCGCATGCGCAGGCAGTTGCGCACGAGGTCGCGCTGCGTCACCTCGCCGCGTCCCTCGATGTTGGGCGGGCGGGTCTCCAGCCGGCACACGTGGGGCTGCTGGAGCTGGAGCTCGGCCGAGTCCTCGATGGTGACGATGCGCTCCTGGTCCGGGATGAACGAGGACAGGCAGTTCAAGAGCGTCGTCTTCCCCGAGCCGGTGCCGCCGGAGATGAGGATGTTGAGCCGCGAGCGCACCATGGCGCGCAGCACCGCCCCCATCTCGGGCGTGAGCGTACCCAGGCGCATCATATCCTCGACCGTGAGCGCGCCGCGGCCGAAGCGACGGATGGAGAGCAGCGGCCCGTCGAGTGCGAGCGGGGGGATGACGGCGTTCACGCGCGAGCCGTCGGGCAGGCGCGCGTCCACCATGGGCGAGCTCTCGTCGATGCGGCGGCCCACCTTCGACACGATGCGATCGATGATCTGCATGAGGTGCTGGTCGTCGCGGAAGATGACCGGTGTGGGCTCGAGCTTGCCGAGCCGCTCGATGTAGACCTGGCGCGAGGTGTTGACCAGGATGTCGGAGATGTCCGGGTCGCGCATGAGCGGCTCGATCGGCCCGAGGCCATAGACCTCGTGCAGGATCTCCTCGGCGAGCCGCTCGCGGTCACGCAGGCTGAGCGGGACCGCCTGCTCCTCGATGAGCATGGCGACCGCGCTCTTCAGCTCCGCGGTGGCCTGGTCCATCTCGACGCGCGCCAGGTTGGTCAGGTCGACACGGTCGAGCAGCTCGCGATGGATGCGGAGCTTCAGGTCCTGGTAGGCCCGGTCGACGGGCGTGAGCCGGCCGGCGGCCGCGAGGCGCGGCGCCGGTTCGCGGCCAGTGGCGGGAACCGGCTTGTTGTTGAGACTCAGGCGGTCTCTCAGCTTCATTTCCGAGCCTCCTTGCTGAACACGCGCTGCAGGAGCCCCTTCGGCTTGAGCGGCAGGGCGACGCCGGCCAGCTTCGCTGCCAGCTCGGCGATCGCGAACGAGAGGGGCGACTGCTTGCCGTTGAGTGGGGTACCGTCGTTCATCGCGCCGCACGCGGCGGCGTCGTCGCGGGGCAACACGAGGAGCGGCTCCTTGCCGAGCGCGCGCACTGCGTCCTGCGGGCTCACGGGACCGGGGATCACGTGCGAGAACACGGGCTCGATCAGCTGGGCAGACACGTTGCCGCGCAGCAACAGCTCGATCATGCGCCGGGCCGCCCGCACCCCCGGCACCGAGAGATCGGTCAGGATGAGGATGTGGTCCGACTGCTCGAGCGCGGCCAGCATGGCGCCGTTCACCGTGCGCGCGGTGTCGACCACCGTGTGGGCGAACTGGGCACGCATGAGCTGAAGCGCCAGCTCGACGTGGTCGTGGCCGACCGCGTCCCCCTCCTCGACCTGTGCGGGCGCCGGCAGCACGAAGACGCCGCGCGGATGACGCGTCAGCGTGCCGGCGAGGAAGATGTCGTCGACCGGGCCCTTCGCTTCGGCGATGGTGGCGATCGAGTTGAGCGGAGTCAGGTTCAAGAACGCCGACACGTCGCCGCGCTGCAGGTCGAGGTCGACGAGCGCGACGTCCGCGCGCGACACGGTGGTGAGCGAGAAGGCCAGGTTGACGGCGAGCGTGGTCGCGCCGAGCCCGCCGCGCGCGCCGCACACGGTGATGACGGTGCCGGCCGTCTGCCCCCGGCTCGCGGCGCTCTTCATGGCGGTCTGGGAGAGCTTGATGAGCGTCTTGCTGAGCTCCTGGGGATTGAGCGGCAGGGAGAGGAAGTCGGCGGCGCCCCCTTCGAGGACGCCGCGGATCATGGAGACGCTCGAGTCGCTGGAGGCGACCACCGTGGTCAGGCGGGGCATCCGCTCGCTGACGCTCTTCAGCAGCGTGAGGCCGGGGTGCACGTCGAAGCCGAGCTCGATGCACGCCACGTGGCAGCGCTCGGTGCGGAGCAGCTCGAGCAGCTCCTTGTAGGCGCAGAAGTGTACCGCGAGGTTGAGCTCGCTGGCGGCCGTCTCCACGATCGGGCGGCTCGCGGAGGAGCCGGGGGCCGCCCAGACGAGCGTGCCCTCGGTGTTCATCTCGTGCGGGGCCATGCGCTTGGTCCGATGTCGAGCTCGCCGCGGGCCCTAGGGCAGCCCCGGGATGCGCGGCCGCGTCACCTCGGCCGGGTCTGCCTTGGTCCGGATGTCCTCGTTCGAGAGCGGCGGGCGGTCGGTCGGAAGCGCCACCTCGGTGCCGGGCTTCATCGGCGCCACCAGGCGCGGGGTCACGACGATCATGAGCTCCGTCACCTCGTCCGAGTACGTGGTGTGACGGAAGAGATACCCGACGACGGGGATGTCCTGGAGGTACGGGACACCGTCGGCAACCTCGTTACGCATGCGCTGCAGTAGGCCACCGATCACGAGGGTCTCCCCGTAGCGCAGGCGCGTGGCGGTGGACGCGCGCCGGGTGCGGAAGGTCGGGATGCCCTCCACCCGGTTGACGAAGTCGGGCTGGCTCACCTCCGGTGAGACCGTCAGCATGATGTCGCCCTCGTCCGAGATGCGCGCGATGAAGTTGACGACGGTGCCGAAGGGCTTGAACACGACGTCGGTGGCGAAGCCGGTCGCGATCCGGATCGGGATCTCGCCGCCCGACTGGATGACGGCGTTCTGCCCGCTCATCGCCAGTAGCTTCGGCTGCGCCAGGATCGTGGCGAGCCCCTCGCTCTGGAGGATCTGGATGACCGCCGTGATGTTTTCGTTGTTCGGCAGGTTGAAGGCGTACGTGGGCCTCTTTGCCGTGGCGTCAAAGGTCCCCAGCGGCAGCGCGCCGCCCCCCATGAAGTAGGCCGATATGAACGAGTTGGCGGCGTTCCGGAAGTCGATGCCATGCTCCTCCATCGCCGTCCGGTTGAGCTCGGCCACGGTGACCTCGAGCAGGATCTGCCGATCGACGAAGTCCGCGATGAACAGCGAGTGGATGTCCGGCGTCTGGCTCCCGTCCCACAGGATGAGGGTCGTCTCCCCGGCCCTGGGCTCGGGCGTGAACGTCTTTGCGGTCAGCTGCCCGACGGTCCGCATTCCACCGCCCTCGGCGCCGCCAACGGGTGGGGGGGCCTCCTTGGCGTTGATCATGATGGTGCGCGGCCCGAGCACCACGATGCCGGCGAGCGAGGGATCACCGATCGACACACGCCGGATGGAGGTCTTCAGCTGGAGCACACGGCTCTTGCCGCTGCGCACCCAGATCGCCTCGCCCGGCTCGAGCATGGCTCCGCCCCGGCTCGGCGGGGCCGCCTCCTGCACCGGAATGGTCTCCTTCTGGACGCCTTCCGAGACGGTGCTCGTGGCACCCGGACGGCCAGACGCCTCGTCGAACTCCTTGGCGACGGGCGCGTTCCTGTTCACGCTGCACGACGAGACGAAGAGCATCGAGGCCGCAACCGCACTGATGGTAGGCCCCGGACGCCAACCCCCCATGAACTCCTCCCTTCTTCCCCTGGTGCCGGTTCGAGTCACGGGACCGGGTTAGAACAGCGGCTGTCGGGTCACCTTTTCCCCCAAGAGGATCTCCACCGAGTAGGGTGTGGGCCCCCTTTCCCGAGCGACCTTGGTCGGGACCTGGGTCGGATGGCCATCCCCCTCGAAGAGTGCCCTGGTGGCGATGCCCGACGTCTTGACGACCTCCTCATCTCGATAGTTTCTGAGTGCGAGGCGAACCGGCTCGAAGCGCGCCGCGAGCGTGAGCCGCTCCGCCTCCTCGGGGGAGACCAGCAGCGTCACGGTGGGCACCTCGACCGGCTTCTCGTCCTTCTGCTCGATGCTCTTGCCCGTCGCGAGCACCTTGACGTTCTGCAGGACCACCTTGCTCTTCTGGTCCTGGTCGCCCTCGGGCTGACCCGCGATCAGGACGTCGACCCGGCTGTTCGGCGTGATGAAGCCGCTCACCCCGGTCACGTTGTCGACCCGGACCGACATACCGCGCCTCCCCTCGGGGATCATGAGCGGCAGCAGGCCGGCGCCCTGGGCGACGATTTGGACCTGCAGGACGGGCTGGTTCCTCTCTATCGTGGTGCGGGCGATGCTGCCTAGAACGTCCTTCGTGGCGCGCAGCGTGCCCTCGGGTTGCGCCTCGACCGGCCACGCGACCAGCTTCACCTGGTTGGCCTCGATGCGGGAGCCGATCGGGATCTGGTCGGCGGCGACCACGACGTCGACCGTCGTACGGTTCCCCGAGTTACGGATCTCAGCGATCTGCTGCTGCAGGTTGCGCACATGCCGGACGACCATGGCGGCCGCCAGCGCCCCCACGAGGATCGCCAGAAGAAAAACGTTGCCGGGCTTCATTTTCCCACCACCCTTCCATCCTCGGGCGCGTGCCGCCCGTCGTTACAGAACCCCTTCCAGGCGCGAGAAATCGAACGCGCTCGAGTCGAGAATCACAAGGTAATCGAGGGCCTGACCCTGTTTCCTTCGACGCCGTGTCATGATCACATGTGTCACGATCAAACCCCCAGGTGTCCCGCCCAGGTGAGCGCGGCGAGCGTCCCCAGGCCGAGGGGCACGCTGTAGGGCAGCGCCACGGCACCCTGGTCGGCAGCCGAGACCCGCAGAGGGTCCAGCGAGCGGGTCAGGGCAGCCACCCGGAACATGGTGGCCGTCGCCATCAACTTCTCGCGCAGGCGCCCCCGCCGCGCCAGGTGCCAAAACATAATGGCCCCGCCCAATATCATACCGGCGCCCAAACCCATAAAGGCAAGCCGCGGCCCGAGCAGGGCTCCGATCGCAGCCATCATCTTCACATCCCCGCCCCCGATCCCGCCCATGGCAAACGGCCAGAGGAGCGCGCCCGTCGTCAGGCCCAGACCCGCCACGCTGTCGAGCAGGCCGGCCGCCCCCTCGTGGGCCGTGTTGAGGGTGATCCCCAGGAGCATCGCCGTGCCGGAGACCGCGTTTGGAATGCGCCGTGTCCGCACGTCGATGGTCACGCATAACGCGACGAAGGCCACTGCGGTGGCGGCGATGAGGGATGACATCATGTCATTTCTCGGCAAAACGATTCTCGGCAAAACGATGACCGGACATGAGGGGGGCGGCGATCCGCCCCCCTCTCACAGCCGGTTCTTCCCGACGTTGTCGGGCCTCGGCTCAGGAACTCTGAGCACTGTCGATCACGCTCTGGGCCTTGCTCCAGAGTGTGCCGACGTCCTTGGCGATCACGATCGCCGCCGCGGCGGCAATGGTACCGATGACCGCGAGTGCGATGCCGTACTCGGCCAGATCCTGGCCGGCCTCATCGGCGGCCAATTTCTTCACCAGCGCTGTCATGTTTCCTCCTTTCTGGGGTCGCCCCCGAGTTCGCTGCCACGGGTCTCGCTGCGCGTCGGCCCGTTGGAGCACACATGAACGCCACTTCATCACCGATGCCTGGTCTCTCAGGAGCTGCTGCTCTGAGCGCTGTCGATCACACTCTGGGCCTTGCTCCAGAGCGTGCCGACGTCCTTGGCCATGATCACCGCTGCGATCCCGGCCAGAATGCTGATAGTCGCCAAGGCGATCCCGTACTCCGCGAGATCCTGGGCGGTCTCCTCGCACGTCAACCTCTGGAGAAGCTGCACCATCCTTCCCCCTCTCTTGCTGCGCCTCGGGAGGACCGGACCGGTCCAATCCCTGGTGCGCGACTCGCACGCCAACCGCTCAGCTCTCAGCATGGGGAATTCCATCCGCGCTCCAGGCGCGAGGCTTAGGTGCAACTTCGGTGCCCATTTCATCCTCCGAAAGGTGGATGTTCTGATGTTGTGGTCCTTGCACGGGCGCGCTGTCTCCTTCTTTAGTTGCATCCTCGCATGACTGCCCCTGGTTTGAAAAGACTTTTGGGGGGTCGCGCAAGCGGTCGGGGGGGATCCTGGCTAGCTACGGAGACATCACGGTATTTTTTTCTTGTTTGACCGTGGGTTACCCCACTTCTAACGAGGCGGGTTCGAAGCCCTCTCGGGGGGGTATCCTATTTTTCGGCCCAGGGCGGCCTTCACCGGAACCTGCCTTCAGACGTTGCCCATCCGCACGGGCCCCTGCCCCATCATTGGCAATGGGGGACTCTGCGGGGACCCGCTCACCGCACTGCACGTGCTGGGGGGGACGCTGTCGAGGGCGCCGCGTAGGGAGAGGTCTTGGACGGGCTCCCCGTTACTCGATCGAATGCCCCAACGGGCGCTGGTGGCGTCGATGCCGTGCCGGCTCGGCACACGCTCGGCACCAGCCGCACGCAGCTACCGCCCTCGGAGGATCGCGCTCTGGCGCGCCACGCATGCCCGTTGTCAGCGGGCCCACCTTCAGATGGATCGCCCTCTTACCCCACGCCTGGCGTGTGCGGGCTAGTCGATGCCACGCTGTCGGCGCACCGAGACGCTCAAGCGCACGCTACCGCTTCATGCATCCTCTACAAGGCCGTGCGCAAGCGTCGCAAGCATGACGCCCGCAAAGGCTATCCGCCGCACGACCAAGGGACGGCTAAACCGAGGGGGGGGGCGCCGCTTCACCGGGGCCCGGCGTCCCGCTTGGCCGTGAGGAGTTCGCGCGCGCGGGCTGCGATGACGGCCACCAGGGGCCCCATCTTGGGCGGCGACGCCTCCAGGTCCGGGGGGACGCCGTACGCTTCGAGCGTCTCCGTGCACACCGGGCCGACCGACGCAACCACGACCCGCGCGAGGCCGCGGCGCAGGCTCTCGGGGTCGCCAGCGCGGAAGAGATGCTCCACGTGGGCGGAGTTCGTGAACAGCGCGATGTCCACCTCACCGCGCGCCAGGGCTGCCGCCGCTGCCTCGAGCGGACCCACATCCTCGGGGAGGGCCCAGCGGTAGACCGGCACGCTGAGGACGCGGAACCCGCGCTGGGTGAGGCCTTCCACCAGTCCGGGCACCGGCGCCCCATACTCCTGCACGGCTGCGAGCCCGCCGCGCGGCAGATCCAGCCCGTCGACCACCGCCAGCACCTGCCGCCACGTGAAGGGCTCGGGCACCGGGTGGGCGCCCGGAACACCCAGCTCGCGCAGGGCGGCCAGCGGCTTCGGGCCGCGCGCTACGATCCGGGTGCGCGCGAGGAGCGCGCCCAGGTGCGGGCAGGCCTCGGCCACCGCCCGCGCCAGCGCCCGCGTGCCGACCCCGGTCAGCAAAACGACCAGGTCGACCTCGCCCGCCTCGAGCCCGCGTACCAGCTCGAGCGCCTCAGGGCGAACCCCGAGCGACGTTTCCCGTAGCGCGGGCGCGCAGCGTACCTCCGCCCCGTGCCGGGCGAGCATGGCGGCGAGCTCGTCGGCGCGGCGTGCCTCGAAGCTCAGCACGCGGAGTCGGTCGAGCGTCCCGGGTCCCACGGCCTCACACCCCCGGCACCGCGGGCAAGGCCCCGAGGGCACGCGAGTTCCCCGTCCCTTCGGCGCCGGTGCGACCGAGGGCGACCGACAAGATCAACAAGGCAACGAAGCCGGCGGGCTGCACTGCCGTCATGACGGCCGCCACCGGAGGAGCGACGCCACCGCGCCACCCCATCCAGACGAGTATCACGCGCGTCAGCAGCAGGTTCGCCAGTGGGAGCACGAACGACGAGGCGACGATGGCGACGAGAGCGGCACGCCTGAGCCTGGAGCGTAGGAGGACGACGACCTGCGGGAGGGCCAGGACAGGATACGTGTACCAGACGTTTGGCAGACCGACCAGGATAGCCGCGGGACCTGCTTCCGGCGCCATGCGCGCGAGGGACACGAACGCGAAACCGGAGAAAGCCAGAGTCAGCGGGATGACCAAGTGCGGAGCGTCTATCACGGGAAGGACGTCGCTCGCGCCGCCGAAGAGGCGCAGGAGTGCGCCGTAAGGGGACACGTTGAGCCCCACGCGAGCGTAATGCGCCGAAACGGAGGGCAACACTTCGAGATAGTAGCGCCAGAAGCCGGACGTGCCGATGGCGGCGAAGCCCACCGCCTGACTCAGGACGAGCACCGCGCCAGCTGCCAGAACGACGCACGGCCGTCGCCGAATGAGAAACGGGACCACCAACAGCACCGGATACAGCTTGATTGCCGCTGCAAGACCCAACCAGAGCCCGGCCGACCAATCTCGCCCGGCCCTGGCAGCCCTCCAGCCGAGCATCGCAAGCGCCAGGATGATCAGCTCGAGCTGGCCGACGAGCAGCAGGTACCAGAGCGGCGGCCACGCCGCGAGGGCGAGCGCTCCCGGTAGCGAGATGCCGAGCCACCGCCCCACGACGATCAGCAACCAGACATTGAAGGCCAGCCAGAGCGGCACGACGACGCGGAAGGGTAGCAGCGTCATGGGAAGGGCCAGCACGGCCAGTACCGGTGGATGGGGGCTCGGATGTGGAAAATTGTCGGTCGCGATCGGGAAGTAGCGGGCCGACAGCTCGTTGAGCGGCGTGAATACGTCGACGCCGTCTCGCAGCGCCTTCGCCGTCAGATACTCGACCTGGATGTCCTTCCAGTATGCCGTCTCGGACAGGCTCGCGAAGAGCAGCAGGCCGAGTGCGAACCCGGCCACGCCGGTCTGCGCCGCCCGAAGGCGTTTCGTGGCCGCGGTCACCCGCGCCTCACGGGGTCGCCTCCGGGAGCGTTCTCAGCGAATGCCATCGACATCCTGAACGGGCCGCCGCGGACTCGGGGTGCGAAGCGCGCCGGCGCAAGGCACAGAGCCGGCGCGCGGGCCCGGCCGCGACGGCCACTGCTTCTCTTCTCGACCCGGACCTGTCAAGAGTCAGGAGAGCAGTGGACCGCTGCTCCCCATGTCGAACGCGGATCGCGCATCGTGCGCCCGGACGCTGGTCATCCCGATGTATCGGGAGGCGGCGCGCATCGCCGGGACCATTCGCACCCTCGCGGCCTCCTCCCTCAACGATCCTGGCACCGACATCATCCTGGTCGACGACGCCAGCGACGACGACACGGGCGCGGTAGCCCGTGCCGCTCTCGCGGCCACAGCGTTGAAGGCGTCGATCCTTCGCCTGGAGCGCAACCAGGGCAAGGGAGGAGCTGTGCGCGTAGGCGTGCTCGCCTCGGCGGGCCGCGTGGTCGCCTTCTCCGACGCCGATCTCTCGGCCGGCGTCACGGAGATCGCGAAGTGCTTCGCGGTGGTCGAGAGCGGGCGCGCTCAGGTGGTGTGCTCGTCGCGGGCCATGGCCACCAGCGTCATTCCGGTGCGACAGCCCCGGCTGCGGGAGCTCTCGGGCAAGGCGTTCAACCTCGCGCTCCGGTTCCTCGGCCTGACCCGCTTCCGCGACACGCAGTGCGGCCTCAAGGTGTTCACGCGCGAGGCCGCCCTTCGCCTGTTCGAGCAGCTCTCCGTCACCGGCTTCGCATTCGACGTCGAGCTCTTGCTGCTCGCCGAGGACCTTGGCCTGCGGGTCGAGGAGGTGCCCGTCGAGTGGCGGCACGTGGAGGAGAGCCGCGTCCGTCCCATGCGCGACGGCCTCGCCATGCTGCGTGATGCCCTGCGCATTCGGCTCGCCCGGGGCACGCGCAGCCGAAGGCTGCCGGCCGTAGCGCGCGACGAGACGCTCGCCTCCGCGGCGACCCCGGAGCGCGATCACGAGCGCCTTCGGGTGAAGCGTTAGCGGCATGAGGGGAGGCGCGGACCGCCGCCATCACCGCGCACCGTCGGCCTTGCGGCAGACGTGACCGGCCCCCGGCTCGCCGCCAAGGCGCGGAGGACGGTCCGGGCGCTGCTGCGCCTCGCGCCGCTCACGATCACCGGCTTCATGCAGTTCAGCTGGTTCGGGAGCCTGGCCGTGTCCCCGGACCCGTATGCCATCGTACGGCGCGACTGGCACCAGTTCTTCCAGACCGGACATCAGCTCGTGGCCGGGGACCTGAGCGCGATCTACCCGCGCACGTTCGAGAGCGGCTACTTCTGGCTGTACCCGCCATACTGCATCTACCTGACGGCGCCGCTGGGCATGCTGCCGGAATGGTGGGCCTACGCTCTCTGCGTCGTCGTCGAGGTCCTCGCGGTCGCCGGTGCCCTCGCGTTGCTCCGGGCCACGCTCCCCGCACGCGGCGAGGATCACACCACCGCGGCGATCGTCATCCTCGCCAGCATGCCGTTCAACACCAGCGTCGTCATCGGCCAGATCAGTGGCATGCTGTCCCTGATCCTTGCCGCCAGCCTGTGGGCGTGGCGCCGGCGCCGCACGCTCGTGGCCGGGCTGCTTCTCTCGCTGCTGTTCATCAAGCCGAACCTCGCCATCTTCTTCGTGGCGGCGAGCCTGCTGGCACGCCAGTGGCGGGTGCTGGCCGGCATGGGCCTGGGAGGCGCGACGATGGTGCTCGCCTCGCTGCCCCTCGGTCTGGAGCGCTGGCACGAGTACGTGCACACCTCGCGCGACTACGTGAGCGTCGTCCAGAACAAGACCCTGATGTGGAAGCAGCTCACCCTGTACGCCTTCTGGCGCACCGCGACCGGCGGTACGAGCTCTGACCTCGCGGTCGTGGCGCCATGGCTCGCGAGCGTCGCCGTCGTGCTCGGGGTGACCATGCTCGCATGGTGGCGCAGGCGTGACTCGGAGGCCGCTCTCCCGCGCCTCTTCGGCCTGACGGTCCTTCTCGCGGTCAGCGCCAACATGTACGTCTACTTCTACGACGGCCTCGTGCTCCTCGTCCCGGGTATCGTCTGGTGGGTGCTGCGCGACGAGTATCGGTCGCGCTGGCGCCACACGCTCATCGGCGCCTGTCTGCTCGGGATCTTCGTCGTCGGCTACCTGAGGATCTTCCTCACCTCCGAAGGGATCAACTGGGCGGGCGCGCTGATCGCGATCTGGCTCGTATGCGAGGCGGTCGACCTACTCGCACGAACCGATGAGACGACGTATCGCCTGACAGCGACCCCGACCAGCACGGCATCACGGTCGCCCCGGTGACCGAGCCGTGACCTGGAAGGACGCTCCTCCGATCACGCGGGCGTTCCTGGCGCTGACCGGCTCCATCTTCGCGGTACGCGTGGCGCTCGCCCGGCAGTACCTCCTGACCACGGGGATTCAGGCCTCGGTTCCCCTCCGCGACCACTTCTTCCCCTGGGTGCTCAGGGAGCCTTCCCTCCTGGCAGCCGCCTACTTCGCGCCGTTCTGCAGCGAGCTGCCGGTGCTGCTTCGACCCTCGGAGCGCCGCATGCGCCGCCACGCAATCATGGTGACGCTGTGCGCAGGCATCCTGCTCGTCCACCAGGCCAGCTACTTCTTCGCCACCTGGGTCGTCGTGTTCTGGGCGGGATTGTTCCTCATGTGGATGGCGGGCAGCGCACTCGACGAGCCGCAGCGCGCGTGCAGCAACGGCCCACTGCTGGCTCAGGCGCTCATCAGCTTCTGGTTCCTCGGAGGAGCGGTCGGAAAATGGACGGCGGCGTACTGGGCGGGCGAACCATTCTACGATCTGTTCTTCGCCCACCATCCCTACGTGGTGTACGCGCTGCTGCGGGTCTGGGTCGATGCAGGCGCGCTTCGCGCCATCGCGACGTGGGTCAGTCGGTCGGTGGTGGTGATCGAGACCGCCATGGTGTTCACGGTCTTCCTGCCCGCACGTACCGCGTCGGCCATCACCATCGTCGTCGCTCTCGGCATGTGGCTGTCCGCCGGGGATCTGTTCGACGTTGCATGGCCCATCATCGGGACCGCGCTGGCGGGCCGGATCCTGAGCGGAGCCACGCCGCCCCCCGCGACCCCATGAAATGCAGACCGGTCCTCATGGAGAAGGGTGTCTGCTAATGCCCGTCGCCGAGCGGCGGGCGGCCGCTCCGTCCAGCGGTGCGGGCTCGGCCCGGGGGCGACTCCCGATCGTGGACTTCATCGCGGCGAACGCCGAGAAGCCAGACCGGGCAGCCCTGTTCCTTCTGTCCGCGGTCCTGTTTTTCGCCTGCTTCATCCTGCTACTCCCGCTGAGCGAGACAGTGCGGCGGGCGGGGCTACGGCGCTTCCAGCTGACGGGATGGCCGCTTGCCGCGTGGATGCTGTTTCAGCCTGCCCCGTCGATGTACAACTTCGAGAACCGGTGGGAGGTCGTCCGCACCCACGCGGACGGGGCGTGCCCTCGGACGACCAACGGATTCGTCAACCACCATGTTTACAACCGCATCGCGCTCTTCAACTGTCGCGTGCGCTTCCGCCAGTGTCCCCTGCCTGCGTGGGTGCACTTCCGGAGCGCCTACAGGGGCACGGTGGTCGAGACGACGTATCGCCTGGACAGCGGCCCCGACCAGCACGGCATCACGGTCACCCCAGTGACCGAGAGGTGACCTGGAAGCACGCCACTCCCGGTCACGCGGGCCTTCCTGGCGCTGGCCGGAGGCATCGACTCGAGCCCCGTCGTCCCGCGCGCCCGTTCTTGCCGTGTGCGGCGAGTTTGGAGTACGGGATCCCGCCCGCCCTCGAGCAGCGCGGGCGTGACCTGCCAGGCCATGTTCGGGCTCGCTTACACCCCGGCCGAGGAGGCCTTCCGCGCCGAACTGCGCGCCTGGCTCGCGGCCCACCTGCCGCGCGAGGCGGTCCCCGAGGACGACGCGGAGCGGCGCCGCTTCCAGCGCACCTGGCAGCGCGCGCTCGCGGCGGGCGGCTGGGTCGGCATCCAGTGGCCGCGCGCGCACGGCGGGCGGGGCGCGACCCTCCGCGAGCAGGTCATCTTCACCGAGGAGATGGCGCGCGCGCGCGCGCCGGACATCCTCGATCCGGTGAGCGTCAACATCGTCGGCCCCACGCTCATCCGCTTCGGCACCCCGGCGCAGCAGGCCCGCTGGCTGCCGCCCATCCTCCCCGCCGACCAGGTCTGGTGCCTCGGCTTCTCGGAGCCGAATGCGGGCTCCGACCTGGCCTCGCTCCGCTGCAGGGCGGTGCGCGACGGGAACGCCTGGGTGGTGAGCGGGCAGAAGGTGTGGTCGAGCAAGGCGCACTTCGCCGACTGGGGCCTGCTCCTCGTGCGCACCGACCCCGAGGCGCCCAGGCACAGGGGCATCAGCTGCCTGGTCGCCGACATGCGCACGCCGGGCATCACCTGGCGGCCGCTCGTGCAGCTGAGCGGCCGCTCGGAGTTCAACGAGCTCTTTCTCGAGGAGGTGCGCGTGCCGGCCGAGAACGTCGTCGGCCCGATCAACGGCGGCTGGCCGATCATCCGCGGCGCACTCGCCCACGAGCGCGGCACGCTCTGGGCCTTCGACTTCAAGGTGCGGCTCCAGAACGGCTCGCGCGCGCTCGCCGACCTCTACCGGGGCGGCCGCGAGCGGGGACGGGCCGACCTCGCTGCCTTCCGCCAGCGGGTCGCGCAGGCCTGGATCGAGGCGGAGGTGTTCGGCGCGCACACCCTCCGCATCCTGCCGCGCCTCCACGCCGCGGGCGACGCGCCGCCCGAGGCCGCGCTCCAGAAGCTCTTCGGGAGCGAGATCCAGCAGCGCGCGGCGGAGCTCATGCTGGCGCTCACGGGTCCCTACGCACAGCTCGGGCACGATCCCCGCGCGCCGGGCCGGGGCAGCTGCGCGGAGGCCTATCTCTACTCGCGCTCGGTCACCATCTCGTCGGGCACCTCGGAGGTGCTGCGCAACCTGCTCGCCGAGCAGGCCCTCGGCCTGCCCCGCGGCAGCTGACAGCGGAGGAGTTCCCATGGCAACGCGAGTCGTCGACAGCGACGCCCACGTGATCGAGGGCCCGGAGCTGATGGCCGAGCTCCTCGCCCGCTTCCCCGAAAAGATCCGCATGGCGCGCCCGGACGAGGAGGGCGCGGCGCTCGTGATCGAGGGCCGGCGTTACCCCAACGCGTCCGGGCCCGGGGCGGGCTGCCACGCGAAGCACGGCCTGTGCGTCGACCGGGGCGCCAACCCCTTCAGCGCCGAGGGCGTGATGCGCGACGCCGACCGCGAGGGGATCGACGCCATGGTCTTCTTCCCGAGCGCCGCGCTCGGCCTGCCGGCCTTCACCGACCACGCCTTCGCCGCCGAGTTCGCGCGCCTCTACAACCGCTGGCTCGCCGGTTACTGCCGGCAGTTCCCGCACCGCATGTTCGGCGTCGGTCTGGTCCCGATCGAGGACGTGGCGACGTCCGTCCGCATCATGCGCGAGGCCCGGGAGCTCGGCCTGGTCGCGATCATGGTCCCCGCCGTCCTCCGCACCCGGAACCTGGACCATGCCGACCTGGAGCCCTTCTACGCCGCCGCCGCGGAGCTGGAGATACCGCTCGGCATCCACGGCGCTCCCGGCATCCACCTCCCGCCGCTCGGGGCCGAGCGCTTCGACAACTACCTCCAGGTGCACGTGGTGAGCTTCCCCTTCGACATGATGGTCGCGACCACCGCGCTCGTCCTGGGGGGCGTCTTCGAGCGGCACCCGCGGCTGCGCGTCGCGCTCCTCGAGTCGGGCGTGGGCTGGGTGCCCTACTTCTTCGACCGGATGGACGAGCACGTGGAGAAGCGTGGCCGCTTGACGCCCGAGTGCAGGCGCGAGCCGCGCGAGTACCTGGCGCGCGGGCAGCTCTACGTGAGCTGCGAGCCCGAGGAGAGCGCGCTTCCCTTCGTCACCCAGGCGCTCGGGGCGCACTTCGTCATGTACGCGAGCGACTATCCGCACTGGGACAGCGACTTCCCGAACTCGACGCGGGGGCTCCGCGAGCGCACCGACCTGGCACCCGAGGTGAAGGCACGCATCATGGGCGCGAACGCGGCCGAATTCTACCGGCTGCCGGCCTGAGCATGGCGGACGACGACCTCGGCGCCCGGCTCGAGCGCTTCGTCGGCGAGCGGCTCGGCGCGCCCGTGCGCGTGACGCACCTCGAGCGCTCGACCGAGGGCTTCTCGCAGGAGACCTTCGTCTTCGACGTCGAGGTGGGACGCGAGCGGCGCGGCTACGTCGCCAAGCGGGAGCCCGTGGCCGGCGTGCTCGAGCCCTACGACCTCGAGCCCGAGTTCCGCGTCCTGCACGCGCTCTCCGACGACCCGCTGCCGTCCCCGCCCACCCCGTGGTTCACCCGCGACCCGGCCGTGCTCGGGCGGCCCTTCTACGTGATGGAGCGCCTCCCCGGCGAGGTGCCGATCCCCGCCGCGCGCGCCGACGGCTCGGGTCCGTTCGACGACGCCGAGCGCGCGGCGCTCGGTCCCCAGGTCGCGCGTGCGCTCGCGCGCCTCCATGCGATCGACTGGCGGGCGCACGGCTTCCAGTTCCTGGGCGCGCCGCGCCGCGGCCGCGAGGTCGCCGAGCGCGAGCTCGCACGCTGGGAGGAGCGCGCCCGGCGGAGCGGGCTTCCCGTCGACCCGCCGCTCGCCGAGGCGCTCCTCTGGTGTCGCCGCCACGCGCCCGCGACCGACGAGATCACGCTCGTGCACGGCGACTACCGCCTGGGGAACTTCCTCGTCGTGCGCGGGGCCGATGGCGCGCATCTCGCCGGCATCCTCGACTGGGAGCTCGTCCACCTGGGCGACCCGCTCGAGGACGTCGCCTGGTGCGCGTCGCCGCTCTGGCGTGCGGGGACGCCGTACGCCTCCGCGCTGCTCCCGCCCGAGGAGTTCGTGGCGCGCTGGGCCGCGGCCTCGGGCCGCGCGGCCGACCCCGAGCGCCTGCGCTACTACGAGGTGCTCACCTTCGTCAAGATGATCGCCATCATGCTGAGCGGCCTGGACGTCTTCGCGAGCGGCCGTACGACCGATCTGCGCCTGGCGATCTTCGACCACCAGCTTCCCTTTCTGCATCTCCTCCTCGGCATGACGCGCGGCTGGCTCGCCGGAGCGCCGGCATGACGATCCCCGTCGAGACCCTGATCGACGGCCTGGTCAGGACGCTGACCGACGCCGTCCTGCCCGACGTGACGAGCCGCTTCGCGCGCGGCCAGCTCTTCGCCGTCGTCGACGTGCTGCGCAACCTGCGCGACCGCGTCGAGGTGAAGGCCGTACTCCACGAGGCGGAGGCGGCCTCGGCCGCGGCGGCGCTCGAGCGCGCGGCGGCCGCGCTCGGGCAGGGCGCCGCGGCGGCGCGCATCGCCGCGGCGCTCGCCGCGGCGCCCGCCGGCCCGCCGGCCGCGCGCGCCGCGGCGCTGCGCGCCGCGCTCGTCACCGCGCTCGAGGCGATCGACGCCCTCCCGCCCGACACGGCGGTCGCCCCGCGCACCGCCGTCGCCGAGCACCTGGCCGCCCAGACGATGCGCGACGTCGCGGTCCTCAAACCATCGCTCCTCGGCGAGATCTCGAAAGGCTGACGCCATGCTCACCGCCTTCGACGACTACCTCATCCACCAGACGCCCGAGCCGGTTGCGCACCCCGGGACCGGCGACCGGAACTTCTACGACCGCCATTTCTTCAACGGGTTCTCGCGCGAGGGCGACCTCTTCTTCGGCGCCGCCCTCGGCCTCTACCCGAACCGGCGCGTCATGGACGCGGCCTTCACCGTGATCCGCGACGGTCGCCAGCAGTCGGTGCACGCCTCGCGTCTCGCGCCCGCCGAGCGCGGCGAGACGCGGGTCGGGCCGATCGCGATCGAGGTGGTGGAGGCACTCCGCACGCTCCGCGTGCGCGTCGCGCCGAACGACTTCGGCCTCGAGGCGGACCTGGTCTTCCGCGCCCGCGGCCCGGTGCTCGAGGAGCCGCGCTTCACCGCGCGGGTCGAGAGCCGGCTCTTCATAGACACGACGCGCCTCACGCAGTTCGGCCTCTGGGAAGGGACGATCAACGCCGCCGGCGCCCGGCTCGCGCTCGCGCCCCTGCGCGCGCTCGGCGTGCGCGACCGCTCGTGGGGCGTACGCCCGGTGGGCGAGCCCGAGGGCGGCGCGCCGGGCCTGCCGCCGCAGTTCTTCTGGCTCTGGGCCCCGCTCCACTTCGACGACCTGTGCACGCACTGCGGCGTCAACGAGGATGCGGAGGGGCGGCCGTCGCACGCCGCCGGCAGCGTGCTCCGCCTGGGCGACGGCGCCGTCGAGCCCGTCGCCGCCGTCGCGCACCGCGTGCGCTGGCAGCCCGGCACGCGCCGGGCGGCCGCGGCGGAGATCATCCTCACCCCCCACCGCGGCGAGCGGCTCGAGATCTCGCTCGAGCCCCTCTTGACCGCGCAGATGTGCGGCCTCGGTTACCTCCACCCCGAGTGGGGCCACGGCATGTGGAAGGGCGAGCTCGCGGTCGGGGGTGAGAGCTGGCCCCTCACCGACCTGGACCCCATGGAGCCGCGCCATCTCCACGTGCAGCAGGTCTGCCGCGCGCGATTGGGGGAGCGCCAGGGGATCGGCGTCCTCGAGCAGCTCGTGCTCGGCCCGCACCTGCCCTCGGGCTTCACGTCGATCCTGGACCCCGCCGCATGAGGTGCGCGCTCCTCCTCCACACCCAGCGTGTGGACCTGGGCGCCGAGTTCGTGAGCGCCCCGGGGGTGGCCGAGATCGCGCGCGCCGCCGAGCATGCCGGCTTCGACGCGGTCGCGGTGACCGACCATCCCTTCCCGCACGACGAGTGGATGCGTTCGGGTGGCCATCACGCGCTCGATCCCTTCGTCGCCCTCTCCTTCGCCGCCGCGGCGACGGCGCGCATCCGGCTCCTCACCTTCATCTACGTGCTGCCGTACCGGAACCCCTTCCTCTCGGCGAAGGCGGCCGCGAGCCTCGACGTCCTCTCCGGCGGCCGCTTCGTCTTCGGCGTGGCCGCGGGCTACCTGGAGCCCGAGTTCGCGGCGCTCGGCGTGCCCTTCGAGGAGCGCGACGACCTCGCCGACGAGGCGATCCGCGCCATGAAGGCCGCGTGGAGCGTGGAGCACGTCCACTTCGAGGGGAGGCACTTCGTCGCCCGGGGCCACACGGCGCTGCCGCGCCCGGTGCAGGAGCCGCACCCGCCCATCTGGGTCGGGGGCAACAGCCGGCGCGCCATCCGGCGCGCCGTCCTGCTGGGCGACGGCTGGATGCCGATCTTCAACCCCGCCGCGCACGCGAGCCGGCGGCGCACGCCGGCCATCGAGTCGGCGGCCGACGTGCGCGAGCGGCTCGCCTACGCGGCCCAGGTCGCGCGCGCCGCCGGCCGCACCCGGCCGCTCGAGGTCGCCATCACGGCCCGCGGCCTCGGCGCCTTCGGCACTCCGCGCTTCGACCGTGACGCGTTCCTGGCCGACGTGGCCGAGCTCGGCGCCGCCGGCGTCACCTACCTGAACGTCAACCTCCCCGCCGCCTCGCGCGCCGAGCACGCCGAGCGCATCGCGCGCTACGGCGACGACGTCCTCCCGCGCCTTCCCTGACGGAGGGAAACGCCATGCCGCAGCAGGTGCCCGAGTTCCGGTTCAGCGACGACGCCCTCCGGCTCCGCCAGTTCCTCTACGAGTACTGGTGCGCGCACGGCCACGGCCCGAACCTGCGCGCGGCCCACGCGGCGACGGGCCTCCCGCGCGTGCGGCTGATCGAGGTCTACCGCGAGCTCGACCTGGGCCTCATCTGCACCGTCGACCACGCCACCCAGAGCTGCAACCTCTTGAAACTGCAGCCCTTCTCGAGCTACCCGAGCCAGGTCGAGGTGTTCGTCGACGGCAGGTTCCACGGCTTCGCCGGCTGCGCCATGGAGTCGGTCGCGCTCTCGCGCATGCCGCCCTTCGCGGGCAAGGAGGTGCGCCTCGAGTCCTACTGCGCGTGCTGCCTCGCGCCGGTCACGCTCGTCACGCGCGACGGCGAGGTGCTGTCGCACACACCCCCGTCCGTCCTGATCCACGTGAGCACGAGCCCGCGCGAGTGGAACACGACCAACATCATCTCCATGTGCGACAGCATGAACTACGTGGCCGACGCCGCGCACGCCGACGCCTACGAGCGGCAGATCTGCCGCCGCGGCGTCCTCTTCACGCTCGAGCAGGCGCGGCGTTTCGTCGCCGACACGGCGGCGAACCGCATGTGGCGCTACGACTGGCCGCCCGCGCGCGTCCAGCCCGAGCGCATCATCGCCGGCATCAAGGCGCTCGGGGTGGACGTGTCGAGCTGGGGAGGATAGCTCCCGACGCGTCGCGCCGGAGAAAGATCGCGTTCAGCCGGTCCTCGTAGACGAGCTGCCAGTCGGGCGCGGTGCGCAGCAGTGCCGTGCACTGGGCGCCCAGGTCGACCACGGCGGCCGTCACGCCGTACTTCTCGAGAACCTTCCTCCAGCCCCTCTGCCCGTAGAAGACGCGAAAGTACCGGCCCATCATGAAGTCGTCGCCGTAGACGGCATTGCGGTCGTCGACGAAGACCCGCAGCCCCGGCCAGAAGCGATAGATGAGCGAGCCGCCCAGGTCGTCGGTGTTGAACGACCGGCCGAACCGGTCTCTGTGCGCCGCGATGAACTCCGCCGCCCCACGGCTGAGCTGGAGGTCATCGAGCGTGTGCGGAAGCCGCAGGACGCCCGCCAGGGCAAGCGCCACGAAGAGCGCGCACACGGCGGGAAAGTAGACGAGCGGCGAGCGCAGCGCCGCCTGCTCGCGCGCGATCTCCCGCCAGCGCTCACGGAGCGCCGGCTTACGGCTCTCGAGCCAGGGCGTGAGCTCCCGAGCGATGATCGGTGCGGCCACGATGGCGAAGAGGTTCATGTGCCGCACGGAGTGCAGCGCCTGGTGCAGGAAGAAGACGAGCAGCGTCACCTCCACCCACGCGAGCCTCCTCCCCCCGAGCCCGAGGACGACGAGGAGCATCAGGGCGAGCGCCTCGAAGGAGAGCACGGGCACGCTGCCGCCCAGGAAGTCCGGGCTCTGGAACTCGTGGAAGTAGCGAATCGAGCGCAGGCCGAGGTACTCCCGGACGGCGGTGTAGAGCCGCGGGCCGTGGGGGTTCACGAGCGTCGCGAGCCCCATCGCCGCCAGCAGGGCGGCGAGGACGAGCGCCCGCCGCCGTTCCTCGCGATCGCGGAGCACGACGGCGCGCAGCGCCGCCACGCCCGCGAACGTCCCGCCCAGCGCGAAGCCGACGAGGAAGCCGCCGTGCACGTTCGCCCACACGAGCGCGAGGAGCGGCAGCCACCAGAGGGCTCGCGCCGGCAGGCGCCCGGTCTGGAAGTCGTCCAGCCGCTCGAGGACGAGCGCGAAGAACACGTAGGTCACGATGTGGGGGCGCGCGATCGCGTGCGAGCAGAGCACCAGGTACGCGAGCACCGTGAGCCCGAGCGCCGGCGCCAGGCCCGCACCGATGCGCAGCGCGCGGCGGAAGACGAGCGCAGGGATGAACGCGTAGACGAGCGCGGAGACGGTTGCGAAGAGCGGCAGGCCGCCCAGCCGGACGAGGAGCGCACTCGTCGCGTCGAAGAGCCAGGACTGGTCGATCCACGGGTGGCCGGCGGCGGTGTACGAGAAGAGGTCGCGCGCCGGAACCGAGCCCGTGTCGAGGATGTAGCGGCCGGTCACGAGGTGCCACCCGGTGCCGGGGTCCTGGAGCAGCCCGCCGGGCCGCCAGAGGCCGAGCGACGGGTGGATCAGGAACACGAACACCGTGAACGGAGGCGCCAGCCAGCGGCGGAGCGGCGACGGCTGCGCGGGCCGACCGCGCGCGCCCGAAGTCACCGCGGCAGCCCGAGCATGCGCTGGGCGATCAGGTTGCGCTGGATCTCGGAGGTCCCGCCCATGATCGTCTCCGAGCGGGAGTAGAGGTAGGCGCGGCGGCGCTCGTCGTCGAGCACTGCCCACGGCCCGAGCACCTCCATCGCCAGCTCCTGGAGGCGCTGGTCGGTCTCGCTGCCGAGCACCTTCTCGATCGAGCTCTCCACACCCGGCTGCCCCGTGCGCAGGAGGCGCGTCAGGCTCCGGTAGCCGACCAGGCGGAGCAGCTCCACCTCGATGTGCGCCTGCGCGAGCCGCTGGCGGTATCCCGGGTCCGCGAGCGCCCGGCGCGCGGCCGGGTGCGCGCGCGCGTCCCTCACCAGCCGCTCGAGGCTCCGCCGGATCTGGCGCTGGAAGGTGAAGGTCCACACCGGGCCGCGCTCGTGCGCGAGGATGCCCATCGCGATCTGCCAGCCGGCGCCGGGCGCGCCCACCATCATCTCGGCCGGCACGGGCACGTCCTCGAAGAAGACCTCCGAGAACTCCGCGTCGCCCGTGATCTGCTTCAAGGGGCGTACGGTGATGCCCGGGCTCCTCATGTCGACGAGGAGCAGGCTCAGGCCGTGGTGCTTCGGCGCCTCGGGCTCGGTGCGGCAGAGGAGGAAGCACCAGTCGGCGACGTCGGCGTAGCTGGTCCACACCTTCTGGCCGTTCACGACGAAGGCGTCGCCCCGCCGCTCGCCCCGCGTGCGCAGCGCGCCCAGGTCCGAGCCGGCGCCGGGCTCGGAGAAACCCTGGCACCAGAGGTCGTCGCCGGAGAGGAGTCGCGTGAGGAAGCGTCGGCGCTGCGCTTCCGTCCCGTGGCGGAGGATGGCCGGCCCGATCAGGTCGACGTAGGCGCCGGCGGCGGGCCGCGGCGCGCCCACGCGGTCGAGCGCCTCCTCGAAGAGCCAGCGCTCGATGACCGTCGCGCCGCGGCCGCCGTGCTCGCGCGGCCAGGAGATCGCCGCCCAGCCGCCCTCGTGGAGCCTCCGCTGCCAGGCGCGCGCGATCGCGAGCCAGAGCGAATCGTCGCCGCGCGACCAGCAGTGGTCACGGCGCCAGGCGGGCGGCACGTTCGCCTCGAGCCAGGCACGCGCCTCCTCGGCGAAAGCGAGCTCGCGCGCGGAGAACGAGAAGTCCATGCGGCCCTGCTTGGTAGCATTCGCGCCCGCGTTTTGACACAGCTGCGGGGTCCGGTTAAGCGCCGAGCGGTGCCGAGCGAGCCCCAGCCTGCCGACCGCTACGTGCGCGTCGGCGACCTCCGCTTCCACTACCTCGAGTTCGCCGGGGACGGTCCGCCGCTCGTCTTCCTCCACGCGACCGGCTTCCACGCCTGGCTCTGGCTGCCGTACGCCCGCCGCTTCGCGGCGACCCATCATGTCCTCGCCCTCGACCAGCGCGGCCATGGCGAGAGCGACAAGCCGCCGACGGGCTACCGCTGGGAGGCGTTCGGCGCCGACCTGAAGGGCTTCCTCGATGTGCTCGGCCTGGACGGTGTGCGTGCCGTCGGCCACTCGAAGGGCGCCACCGCGATGGCGGCGTCAGCCGCCGCCGGGACGCGGCGGCTCGCGCGCGCCGTCCTGATCGAGCCGGTGCTCGTCTCCGCCCCTCACGTCACCGAGCCCGCGTGGGACAACCCGCTCGCCGCGGGCGCGCGCAAGCGTCGCAACGTGTGGCCGAGCCGGGAGGTGATGTTCGCCTCGCTGCGAGGGCGCATGCCCTTCGAGACCTGGGAGGAGGAGTTCGTCCGCCTCTACGTCGATCACGGCGTGGCGGACCGTCCCGACGGCCAGGTCGAGCTCCGCTGTCCGGGCGAGATCGAGGCGCAGGTCTACGCGCACGCGCCCATGACCGACGGCTTCGCGTTGCTCGAGCGCCTGGCCGTGCCGACGCTCGTCATCCGCGGCGAGCGGAGCCCCGGCTTCGGTGCCACCGAGGCCGACGAGGCGATCCGCCGGCTACCGGCGGGCACGCTCCGCACCGTCGCCGGCGCGGGCCACTTCGCGCCCATGGAGCGGCCGGCGGAGGTCGGCGACGCGATCGCGGGCTTCCTCGGCTGACCCCCCGTCACCGTGCTAAGACACGCGCCGACGATGGCGGCGGTCCTGCCTCCCCTCATCGCGGCCGGCGGCTTCGGGCTGTACTTCCTCACCTCCTTTCGCCTCGCGCGCTATCGACGCATTTTCTCTCCGACCCCCACGGGACGCTCATGGACGCCCTCCACGTCCGCCACTGTGACGGCATGCCGCCGCCGTTCGTGACCGGCCGGCCGACCGACGGCCGCGACCTCCTGTCGACGACCTTCCTCCTCGACGAGGAGGGTGTGATCCGCTGGGTCCACCGGCCCGACACCTACCGCGTCCGCGCTCCCGCCCGGGACGTCCTGCGGGCGATCGATGCGCTCGCATGAGCGCGCCGCTCACGCGCCGCGCGGATCTCGTGCGGGACCAGCTCGCCCACCCGCCGCACGGCACGCGCCGGCCGCCCGGCACCGCGCCGCCCGTCCGCCTCGGCGTGAGCGGCAGCGGCGTCGAGCTCCTCGTCCTCGCCTGGTCGGCCGCCGACCTCGCACGCGAGCGCGCGGCGGGGACGCGGCTTCTCACCCGGCTCGGCGTGGCCCCCGGCATGCGGGTCGCGAACACACTCCCGGGCGCGCTCGCCACCCCGGGCTCGCTCCTCCTCGGCGACGTGGTCGAGGAGCTGGGCGCGCTCGACGTGCCGCTCGGGCAAGTCGACGGCGCCGCGGCGGCGCGGCAGGCGTGGGAGCTCATCGACCGCGTCACGCCCGACGTGACCGTCCTCGACGACGCCTCGGCCGCGCCGTTTCTCGCCGCCGCGCCGCCTGCGGAGCGTCCCTGGTGGCGCGGCATCGTGTGGCTCCGCGTCGGCGCCCGCACCGCACGCGCCGCCGCAGCGCCGGCGGCGGGCTTCTGCGGCTGGCAGCGCGAGTGGCTCGCCGTGCCCGAGGTGACGAGCTTCGTCGCGGGCACGTGCACCGCCGGGCGCTTCCATGTCGACGACGGGGTGGTGGCCGAGATCGCCGACGGCGTGCTCGTGCTGACGGCGCGGGGCCTCGACACGTCGCTCCAGCGCTACGCGAGCGACGTGCCGGCGCGCCTCGCTGCCGGGCCCTGCCCGTGCGGCGCGGCCGGAACCGTCCTGGAGGTCCCATGAAGCGCACGCTCCCCCACGGCCTCCCCTTCGCCCCCGTCAAGGTCGGCGTGCTCATCGACATCGACATGGGCACGAAGGAGGATTTCCTCGCCACGCTGCGCCTGGGCTTCGACGAGGCGCTCGAGGAGGGGGTCGTCACCCGCGCCGTCGAGCTGGTGGTAAAGGAAGCGATCGGGCTTCCCCGCCTCGAGGCGAAGAACACGATCGACGGCTACCTGGAGCTGGTGCGGGAGGGCGTGCTCTGCGTCATCGGGCCGCTCATCACGGATAATTCGCTTGCCCTCGCTCCGATCATCGACCAGGCCGGCGTGCCCGCCGTCACCTGGACGGGCACCGACCGCTACCACGGCGAGTTCTGCTTCAACCTGGGCAACGGCGGGCTCGCCGAGGAGGCGGCGATGATGGCGGCGTGGATCCGCCGCCAGGGCCACCGGACGGTCGGCATGATCCACGAGCTGAGCCCCGGCGGCGTCGAGTACGCGTCCAACTTCCGCTACTACGCCGCGCGCGCGGGCCTGGACGTCCTGATCGAGGCCTACACGACGCAGGTGCCCGAGGACCTGGAGGGCTTGCTGCGCAAGGTTCGCGACCAGCGCCCCGACTGCCTCGCGTATCTCGGCTACGGCTACCCGACCATCCTGATGGGTCCGATGTTCGAGCGTCTCGCCTGGAACCCGCCGCGCATCATGACCAGCGCCTTCCAGTTCTGCTACGCGAAGCCCGAGTGGATGGCGGCGCTCGAGGGCTGGCACGGCATCGACCAGATGTGCGAGCAGAACCCGCGCCTGCAGCCGATGCTCGACCGCTTCGCCGCCCGCCACGGCAAGCGCCGCGACCACACCGTCACCGCCCTCAGCTACGACACCGCGCGCCTGATCGCCGAGGGCCTCGCGCGCGCGCCGCTGCTCACGCCGCGCGGCGTGAAGGAGGGCCTCGAGAAGGTGCGCCTGCTCCCGGCCGTCAACGGCGGGCCGCGCACCCACATGAGCCTCGGGCCGTACGACCACAAGGCCTACAAGGGCGACTGGCTGGTGATCCGGCGGATCGAGGGCGGCCGGACCGTGTTCGTGGGATTGCACGAGCTCGGGTAGGGAAGCGAAGCTCTCTTGACCGTCCGTGCGCGCGGCGGCTACAGCCCTGCACGGATGGTGTCTCTCCTGCCGACGTCGCCGGCGCTCCTCCGCCTGCAGGCAGAGCGCCGCGGCCCGGCGGGCGGCCTCTTCTTCGCGGGCCGGCACGTGTCCTGGGGCGAGCTCGCCCGGGCGGCCGAGGACCTCGCGCGCTGGCTCGCGCGCCGCGGCGTCGGCGCCGGGCAGCACGTGGGCGTCCTGGCGGCCAACGAGCCCGCGCTGGTCGCGATGCTCTACGCGCTCTGGGGCCTCGGTGCGGTTGCGGTGCCGATCGGCGTGCGGGCGACGGCCGCGGAGGCGGCGCGGCTGCTCGCGCACGCGCGCGCGAGCAGCCTGCTGGCCGATTCGGCGCACGCCGCGCTCGCGCGCGAGGCCGCGGCGGCGGTCGGGATTCCGGCCTGGGCCTGCGCGCCCGCGCCGCCGCTCGCGCCGCGCCTCCTCCGCCGCGGGACGGCGCGCCCGGCTCCGCGCTCGCGGCTCGCCGCGATCGCCTACACCTCGGGCACCACGGGCGCGCCCAAGGGCGTCATGCTGACGCACGAGAACCTCCTCTGGGCCACGCTCGCCTGCGGCCAGGCGCGCGGCGACGCGGCCGACGCGCTCGGCGCCTGCCTGAGCCCACTCACCCACACGCCCGTGCTCGTCTCGCACCTCCTCTGCCGCGTGCTCGCGGGCGCGGGCGCCGTCCTGTTCGAGCGCTTCGATCTCGCCACGGTCCTCGACGCCGTCGAGCGCCACGGCATCACCGAGCTGCCGCTCATCGGCGGCATGGTGTTCGACGTCGTGCACGCAGGGAGCGTGCCCGCCGCCGTGCGGCGGACGGTGCGCAAGGTGAGCGTCGGCGGGGCGCCCACGCCGATGGAGGCCAAGCGCGCGCTCGCGGACATCTTCGCCGGCGCCGAGATCATCGAGGCCTACGGCCAGACCGAGTCGACCGACGGGGTCACGATGGCGCGCGGCCCGAGCGTCTTCGAGCGCGAGGGCACGGTCGGCCGCATGAACCCCTACGTCGCCGTCGCGGTGGCGCGCGGCGACGGCACGCTCGCGGCGCCCGGCGAGGAGGGCGAGATCGTGATCGGCGGGCCGACGGTGATGGCGGGCTACTACCGCGACCGTGCCGCGACGGCGGCGGCGCTGCGTGACGGCTGGCTGCGCACCGGCGACCTCGGGCGGCGCGACGAGGATGGCTGGTTCTTCCTCACCGGGCGCCTGAAGGACGTCATCATCACCGGGGGCGAGAACGTGTCGCCCGCCGAGGTGGAGGACGTGCTGCGCACGCATCCCGACGTGGCCGACGTGGCGGTGATCGGCACGCGGCATCCCCGCTGGGGCGAGCAGGTGACGGCGGTGGTCGTGCCGCGCGCGGGCGCCGCCCCCGACCCCGCCGTGCTCGCCGCCTTCGCCGGCACGCGGCTGGCCGGCTTCAAGAAGCCGCGCCGCATCGAGTTCGTGACCGCGCTGCCGCGGAACGCCGCCAACAAGGTCGAGACCGGCCTGCTCCGGCAGCGGTTCGGCGGCTGATGGAGACCCTCGCCGGGCTGCTCGACGCGACCGTCACGCGCTTCCCGGCGCGCGAGGCGCTGGCGTACGCGCCGCACGGCGAGGTGACGGCGCGGCGCACCTGGGGCGAGCTCGCCGCCGAGAGCCGCCGGGCGGCGGCCAGGCTCCGCGCCGCGGGCGCGGGCAGGGGGACGCGCGTCGCCCTCCTCTGCTCGAACCGTCCCGAGTGGCTGCCCATCGCCTTCGGCGCCGCGCGCCTGGGCGCGATCCTGGTGCCGCTCTCGACCCTGTGGACGCGGGACGAGCTGGCCTACGCGCTCGCGCACGCCGACGTCGAGCTGCTCATCATGCTGCCGGGGTTCCTGAAGCACGACTACCTGGCGAGCCTCGCCGGCATCGAGGCGCCGCTGCTCCGGAGCGTCGCGCTCCTCGACGGCAGCGCGCCGGGCACGACGTGCTGGGACGATCTGCCCGCAGCGCACGACGCGTCCGATCCAGCCGTCTCGCCGCGCGATCCCGCTGTCGTCTTCTTCACCTCCGGTACGACGGCGCAGGCAAAGGCCGTCGTGCACTCGCACGGCGCGCTCACCACCTCGGCGCGGCGGATCGCGGACTGCCTCGGCCTCGGGCCCGATGACGCCTGGTGGGGGCACATGCCGCTCTTCTGGAGCGGCGGCTTCGTGATGGGCGCCCTCGCGCAGGTCGCGGCCGGCGGCCGCATCGTGCTGCAGGAGGTGGTGGAGACGGGCGCCTCGCTCGCCCTCCTCGAGCGCGAGGGCTGCACGGTCATGCTCGGGTGGCACCAGGCTGCGCCGCTCCTCGAGCACCCCGACTTCCCCCGCCGGAGGCTCCGCTTGAAGAAGGGCTCCGGCGGCACCCACCCGCTGGCCACGCGTCTCCTCGGCCCCGATCACGTCTCGGTCGGCATGTACGGCATGACCGAGACCGCGACCTGCATCACCTGCGCGCGCTGGGACGATCCCGAGCCGATCCGCACCGGCACGTTCGGGCGGCCGCTCGCGGGCATGGAGCTGCGCATCGTCGACCCCGAGACCCGCACGCCCGTCGCCGCGGGCGAGAGCGGAGAGATCCTGGTGCGCGGTCCGACCCTCATGGAGGGCTACCTGAAGGTTCCGCGCGCCGAGACCTTCGACGCCGACGGCTTCTTTCCGACCGGCGACCTCGGCTACCTGGACGACGCCGGCTGCCTTCACTTCGCGAGCCGCCTGAAGGACGTCATCAAGACGGCGGGCGTCAACGTCGCCGCGAGCGAGGTGGAGGAGGCGCTCGCGCGCCATCCCGCGGTGCGCGCGGCGCACGTGGTGGGCGTGCCCGACCCGGTGCGCGGCGAGAACGTGGCGGCCTTCGTCGTCCTCGCGCCGGGCGCGGCGGCCGCCGCCGAGGAGCTGCGTGACTTCTGCCGCGCGTCACTCGCCAGCTACAAGGTCCCGCGGCACGTGTTCGTGGTCGAGGACACCGCGCTCCCGCGCACCGGCACGGGCAAGGTCGAGAAGGCGGCGCTCCGGCGCGCGGCCGCGGCACGGCTCGCGGGCTAAGCGCGCGCGGCCCAAGGGTGCGCCGGACGGGAGCGCGCGCTCAGGGCTCGGCGGCGAAGAGCACGAGCGAGCCGACGATGGCGCGGTACGCTTCAAGCTCTTCAGGGCTCGCCGCCGCCTCCGTGTTGAGCGCCGCTGCGAAGCGCTCCGTTCGCCCCCGCCCGGGGCTCACGTAGGTCAGGTACTCGTGGAAGAGGCTCTCGACCGCGAACTCCTTCGCGACGCAGCGATACTCGGGGTGCGACACCTCGAGGTCGCGGAACGCGACCCCGCCGAAGCGCTTGCGATAGTCGTCGATGTCACTCTGCAGGTCCTGAGCCGCGTCGTTGGCCGCGTTCGTGCCGAGCCGCACCATGATCAGGGTGGCACCGCCCCTGAGCGCGTGCTTCGTCTGGTAGAAGAGCACGTGCGCGCCGAAGCGCGAGGCGTGGCCCAGGTCCGCCCGCCACGCGGGCGGCTCCTTCACGCTGAAGGTGAAGCCGTCGCCGCGGACGATGACCCGGTCCGCCTGCCGCTCGGCGCTGGTCGGCGCCGCGAGCGTGAGCAGCACGAGCGCGGCGATCGCGGGCCTCGGCATGCTCAGCGCGCGGGCTCCCACACGGGCAGCGTGACCCGCTCGGTGAGCCGCTCGAAGACGACACGCACCTCCATGCCGAAGGACATCTCGGCCGGCGTCGCGCGCACCATGTAGCCGACCAGGCGCGGACCCTCCTCGACCTCGACCAGCACCATGATGAGCGGCAGCAGGTCGCGGAAGGCGGGCAGGAAGGGCTCGTAGCCGATCACGTAGGAGTAGACGCGGCCCCTCCCGCTCGCCTGGAACCACTCGAGCCGGCCGCCGCCCTTCCAGTACTCGGGCTTCGGTGGCCAGTGCACGCGGCCCGTCGCGCGCTCGCGCTGCAGCATCAGCTTCCCTTCCCGCGCGCCCTCCCAGAACGGCCGCATGACCGGATCGTCGACGTCGGGCAACGGGTAGTCGGGGTGCAGCGCCATCGTCACTCACCGCGCAGCACGAGCGCGCTCGTCGCCACGCCCGAGGCGCCGGTCACGAGCGTCGCCCCGCACCCGGGCACCTGGTTCGACGAGGTGCCGCGGATCTGGCGCACCCCCTCGAGGATCAGGTTGAAGCCGTGCACGTACGCCTCCGAGAGCCCCCCGCCCGAGGTGAGGACAGGGAGCGCGCCGCCCAGCTCGAGACGTCCGCCCTCGGTGAAGGGTCCGCCCTCACCGCGCTTGCAGAAGCCGTAGTCCTCGAGCCCCATGACGACGAGGGGCGTGAACGCATCATAGATCTGTGCGCACGCCATGTCCTTCGGCCGGAGCTGGGAGCGCGCCCAGAGAAGCTCGGCACAGAAGGCGGAGGTGGTCAGCATCGCTGGCGTGTTGTTGTAGTTGGCGAGGTGAACGGGGTTCGGGCCGGAGGCCTGCGCGACCGCGTGCACGAGGGCGGGCTTCTGCCGGAGGTCGCGCGCGCGCTCGACCGAGGTCACGACGCAGGCGAGCGCGCCGTCCGACTCGAGGCAGCAGTCGTAGAGGTGGAGCGGGTGGCCGATCGGCCGCGCGGCGAGATAGGCCGCCATGTCGAGCGGACGGCCGCGCATGAGCGCATGGGGATTTCGCTGCGCGTGCTTGCGGGCGGCGATCGCCACGTTGCCGAAATGCTCGCGCCTGGTCCCGTACTCGTGCATGTGGCGGTGCGCCCACATGCCGATCACGTCGACGGGGCGGATGAGCCCCCACGGGGTGTGGAGCGCCTTGTCGTCCCTCACCAGGACCCTCTCCTGCGCCCAGGGCCGCGCCGTCTTCGCGCCCCGGTTCCGGGCCCGGTGGCAGACGACGGTCGACGCGAGCCCGCTCGCGATCGCGGCGGCGGCGTGCATGACGGTCGCGCACGAGGCGCCCCCGCCATACGAGATCTTGCTCCACCAGCGGAGCCCTTCGACGCCCAGCCGGCGCGCGATCGAGACCTCGTGTGTCGCCTCCATCTCGAGCATGCACATGCCGTCCACGTCCTCGGCCCGGAGGCCGGCGTCGTCGAGCGCGAGCTGGATCGCCTCGACGGCGGTGTCGGAGATGGGGCGGCCGATGTCCTTGGCGAACGGCAGGTGGCCGATGCCGACGATCGCGACCCGGTCCTGGAGGCGGCGGAAGAGGTCGCGGTCGAGGGGGTCGGTCATGCGTGACTCAGCGGAGGCCCAACGCGAACTTGAGCGCCCGGTCTACGGCCGCCAGCTTCTCGGGCATCAACGCAGTGAGCGGCGCCGTCAGCGCCTTCTTGTCGATGGTGGTGATGGTGTCGAGGTTGGCGACACACCGTCGCGGCAGGCCGTCCTTCTTGCCGAGGGCCACCTCGGTCGGAATCCGCCGGATGCGCGTGGTGACCGGGGCGACGGTCACGAGCTCGCGGAACGCATACGCCTCGTTGCGCGTCAGCAGCACTACCGGCCGGCGTCCGCTCGGCCCGGGCAGCTCGGCCCACCAGACGTCCCCACGTCGCATCACCACTCTACGCCGGCCAGGAGCCGGACGGCAGCCGCGTGGGCGGCCTCGATCTCTCGCCGGCTCTCCGGCATACGGCGATACCCCGCCTCGTATTCCCGCATCAAGACCTCTTCCGCCTGCTGCCGAAGCCAGTGGCGGAGCGCATCCTGCATGATTGCGCTGCGACTCTTGCCGTGCTTCTTCCGGGCCTTCTCGACCGCTCGGTACAAATCCTCGGGGATGCTCACCGCCACCTTCGTCGCGACTCTGGGCATGATCTCCTCACGCTCGCTATCGGGTATGGCCCGAGTATAACCCGATTCATACTGGGCGACAAATTTGAAGATGAACGGCGTGAACCACAGGGTCCCCGACGAGAATGGTCATCAGGTCGTTCTTCAAGCGGGGCTCGGGATCGCCCAGCTCGGACGTTTGCGGCTCAGCTGGCGCGACGAGGGCGCGCGCTGCCAACCCTCTCGAGAGCCCGGTCCGCTCCAGCTGACGCGGGTCGGCGGGGCCCCGGGTTTGACCGTCCCGTCCCGCGTCTGTTAGCGCCGTCGAGCGGATGCACTGGCCATTCGCCGCCGAGGACTTCGTCCGCCTGCGCGACACGCTGGCCTGGGTGGCTGAGCGTTCACCGTACTACCGCCGTCTCTTCACGGCCGCCGGCGTGCGGCCGGGCGAGCTCCACACCTACGACGACTTTCGCACCCGCGTGGCGCGCACCCAGAAGGCGGACCTGGCCGCCAACCAGCGCGCCCACCCGCCCTTCGGCGAGTTCCTAGCCGTGCCGCGCGAGGAGATCGCCTCGCTCCACACCTCACCCGGGCCGATCTACATCCCGCGCCTGGCCGAGGAGCGCGGCGGCACGCCGGTGCTCGTGGAGGCCATCGCGGCCATGGGCGTCAGGCCCCGCGAGGTCGCGCACGTGACGCTCTCCTACCACGTCATGCCGGGCGGGCTCCGCCTGCACCGCGCCTTCGAGGAGCACGGCTGCCTGGTCATCAACGGCGGCACCGGAGCGAGCCGCCTGCAGGTCCAGATCGCGCACGACTACGGCGCCACCGTGTACGCGGGCACGCCGAGCTTCCTCGCGAACCTCGCCGACACCGCGTGCGAGATGGGGCTCCGGCTCCCCTACCGCATCGGCTTCTCGACCGCCGAGGCGCTGACGCCGGCGCTCCGCCAACGCCTTCAGGCGGCGCTCGGCATCGAGCTCTTCGACCACATCGGCGAGGCGCAGATCGGTCCGGTCGCGGGCGAGTGCCGCGCGCACGACGGCATGCACCTTCACGCGCGCGACCTCTTCTGCGAGTTCCTCGATCCGGAGAGCGGCGCGCCGGTCGGCCCGGGCGGCGTGGGCGAGCTGGTCGCGACCCAGCTCGGGCGCCGCGCCCTCCCGCTGGTCCGCTACGCGCCGCGCGACGCGTATCGCCTCCTCCCCGGCGCGTGCCCGTGCGGCAGCCCGGCGCCGCGCGTGGCGTTCGTCGGACAGGTGGGCGCGATCAAGAAGATCAAGGGCGTGCTCGTCCACCCGGCCCAGATCCATGCCGTCACGAGCCAGTTCCCCGAGCTCGGTCGCTTCCAGGTCGTGGTGGAGCACCCGGCGGGCGAGCGCTACGAGCGCGCGACCTTGCGCGCGGGAACGGTGCGACCGCCCGCCGACGCCGATGCGCTGCGCCGCACGCTTGCCGAGCGCCTCAAGGCGACGGTGCTGATCCAGATGGAGGTCGCACTGGTCCCGGAGGGCGACGTCCCGGAGACGGCCGGCCCGCCGGCCTTCGCGGAGGCGCTGGTGAAGCGGTGAGCGAGCGCCGCTACTACCACGCCGCGATCCAGACGATGCCGCCGGACGAGCTCCGCCGGCTGCAGGAGGAGCGCCTCGCCCGCCAGATCGACCGGGTGTGGTCGGTCCCGGTGCCGTTCTTCCGCCGGAAGCTCGAGCGAGCCGGACTCCGTCGCGCCGACCTGCGCGGGCTCGACGACCTGCCGCTCGTCCCGCCGACGCTGAAGGCGGAGCTCCGCCGGAGCGAGGAGGAGCACCTACCCTTCGGCGACTACCGCGGTGCCCCGCTCTCGGCCTGCGTGCGGCTCGGCGCGTCCACCGGCACCAGCGGGCGCCCGACGCTCATCCTGTGGACCCGGAAGGACCTGGAGGTGGACCACACCGCCTCGGCGCGCGGCCGCTGGCGCTGGGGGCTCCGGCCCGGCATGAGCCTCGCCAACGCGCACCCCTTCGGCATGAACGCGGGCGGCTGGCACTTCAGCCACGGCATCGAGGCGCTCGGCGTGCTGAACATCCCGTCAGGACCGCCCGTCGGCGAGCAGCACGTGCGCGACGTGATCGAGGTGTGGCGGCGCGTCCGGCCCGACATGTACCGGCTCTTCGGCAACGTCGCGCGCACGTACGCGGACGCCGCGCGCGCGGTGGGGCTCGACCCCGAGCGCGATCTCAACCTCGCCATCGCCGGCGACCACCCCTCGGAACAGTATATGATGGTGAGCTCCGGCCTCGAAGCGCTGCCGCTCCTCGGCAGCGCGTGCGAGGAGCGCGACGGGGCGCACCTGGCCGAGGACCTCGCGATCGTCGAGGTGATCGACCGGCGCACGGGGCGGCCCTGCGGCCACGGCGAGCGCGGCAACCTCGTCGTGACGGTGCTCGAGAAGGACAACTTCCTCCTCCGCTACGACCTCGAGGACGTGGTGCGCTGGAACGAGAAGCCCTGCCCCTGCGGCGAGACTCACCGGCGCCTGTTCTACGAGGGGCGGGTGCGCGACCTCGTGCCGGTTGGTGACGTCGAGGTCCTGCCCATCGACGTGGCGCTCGTCCTCTACGAGTTCCCGGAGGTGTCGCGGCCGTCGGTGGAGTACCAGATCGTGCGCGGCCGTGGACGCTCCGAGGCGCTGCGCGTACGGATCGAGTACGACGCGACGGGGGGTGTCGATGCGGGCGCGCTCACCCGCCGGCTCGCCGAGCGCGTCCGCGAGCGCCTGGGCGTTCCCGCCAACCTCGAGCTGGTCGCGCGGGGCGCCGTGCCCCGCTTCGCCTACAAGGCCGCGCGGGTGGTGGACGCGTGACGCGACGCTGGCCGGGGGCTTCAGGATCGCCGCGTCGTCGCCGACGGCCGTGGCGCGTCGGCCTTGCCGGGCGCCCGCCTCGAGCAGTATGTCCTCGCCGGAGGAGGAGCCCCCATGTCCCTCGCCATGACCCACGCCGAGCGCGAGGCGTTCCTCGCCGACACGCACGTCGCGGTGGTGAGCATCGCCGACGGGGCGTGCGCCCCGCTCGCCGTCCCCGTGTGGTACGCCTACGCGCCGGGCGGCGACCTCCGCTTCGTGACCGGCGGCGCCTCGCGCAAGGCCCGCCTCATCCGGAAGGCCGGACGCGTCAGCGTCTGCGTGCAGACCGAGACGCCGCCCTACCGCTACGTGAGCATCGAGGGGCCGGCGGCGATCGGCGCGCCCGACCACGAGCACGACATCCGGGCTACGGCGCTCCGCTACCTCGGCCCGCAGATGGGCGAGGCGTACCTTCAGGCGACAGCCGCCGATCACGCCGCCTCGGTGCTCGTCACCGTGAGGCCCGAGCGCTGGCTCACGGTCGACTACGGCAAGTGGGAGCTCTGAGCCATGCCGATCCTGGATGAGCGGCATGACTTCGCGCACCCGGTCGAGCCCGACACCGCCTGGAGCGAGTCCTACTACTTCAACGCCTACGACCCGGTGACCGACACCGGCCTCTTCACGCGCATCGGTGTGCGGCCGAACGAGGGCACGATGGATGTCGGGCTCTCGGTGTGGCTCCCGGGCACGGACCTGGCGACCGTTCACGGCGTCCGCCCGCAGCCCGAGATGACCGACAGCGACCTCGCGGCAGCCGGCGTCCGTTACGAGCGCCTCCGGCCCATGGCGGAGTGGCGCATCACGTGCGACGCCGAGGCGGCGGTGCGGGACCTGGCCGGACGCCGCCCGACCCGTACCGCCCACGTCGCCCTCGACCTCGTCTTCCGCGCGCTCACGCCTGCGGTCGGGAGCGATGGCCAGGGCGTCGCCGGCGCCGGGCCGAGCGCGGCCACGCGCGCGAGCGTCGGCAAGGGGCACCTCGAGCAGGCCGGCCGCTGGCGCGGCTGGATCGAGGCCGACGGGGTGAACCACACGCTCGGCGAGGCGCGCGGCAACCGCGACAAGTCGTGGGGACCGCGGCGCTGGGGCGGATCAGCCATGTGGCGCTGGTTCTCGATCAACGTCGGCGACGGGGTGCACTTCGGCGGCATCCGCATCGGCACCGAGGCGGGCGATCTCCACCGCGGCTGGGTGTGGCGCGACGGCGAGGCGACGAGCATCCGCGCGTGGGCCGTCCGCACCGAGCTCGCGGCCGACCGCCTCACCCACGCGGTCACGCACGTGCGCGCCACCGACAAGCGCGGGCGCGTGCACGCGCTGCGCGGCGACTGCCTGCGCGTGGCGCCGGTGGCGCACGAGGTGGGCGGGCGGCGCACGCTCATCAACGAGGGGCTCGCGCGCTGGACCTACGAGGGCCGCACCGGCTACGGCATCGCCGAGTACCTGCACCAGCTCGACGGCGACAGGCGGCCCGTCGTGCCCATCGAGTGAGGAGCGGACCCCATGGCCGAGATGCGCGAGGTCACGAGCGGCCTCCAGTTCCCCGAGGGACCCGTAGCCCTCGCCGACGGCAGCGTGCTGGTGGTCGAGATCAAGCGCGGCACCCTGACCCGCGTCGCGCCGGACGGCGGGCAGACCGTCGTCGCCCTCACCGGCGGCGGGCCGAACGGCGCCGCCATCGGCCCCGACGGCGGAGTCTACGTCTGCAATAACGGCGGCTTCGAGTGGCACGAGCTGGGCGGGCTCCTCGTGCCGGGGAACCAGCCGCGCGACTACTCGGGCGGCCGCATCCAGCGCGTCGACCTCGCGACGGGCAGGGTCGATGACCTCTACACGGCGTGCGACGGGCGCGCGCTCCGCGGGCCGAACGACATCGTCTTCGACGCGAGCGGCGGTTTCTGGTTCACCGACCACGGCAAGATGCGCGAGCGCGACCGCGACCGGACGGGCGTCTTCTACGCGCGCGCCGACGGCTCGCTCATCCGCGAGGCGATCTTCCCGCTCGATGCGCCGAACGGCATCGGCCTCTCCCCCGACGGGCGCCGGCTCTACGTCGCCGAGACGTGGACCGGGCGCGTCTGGTACTGGGAGCTCGCCGGGCCGGGGGAGATCGTGGCCGGGCCCGGCTTCGGGCCCGCCGGCGGGACGCTCCTCGCCGGGCTCCCCGGCTACCAGCTCTTCGATTCGCTCGCCGTCGACGGCGCCGGCAACGTGTGCGTCGCGACCCTCGTGACCGGCGCCATCACGGTGATCTCGCCCGCCGGCGAGGTGGTCGAGCAGGTGCCGACCGGGGACCCGCTCACCACCAACATCTGCTTCGGCGGCCGCGGGCTCGGCACCGCCTACATCACGGCCTCGGGCACGGGCCGCCTGCTCGCGACCGCGTGGCCGCGCCCGGGGCTCGGCCTCAACTACCCATGAGGCGGCTCGCCCTGGTACTCCTCTGGCTGGCCCTCTCGCCCGCGCTCCTGCGCGCCCAGGACTCGCTCTGGGAGAAGTACATGGCGGCCGGCGCCGAGTCCTTCGGCAAGGGGCAGCTCCCCGAGGCCGAGAAGATGTGGCTCGCGGCGCGCAAGGAGGCCGAGTCGAGCTTCGGCCCCAACGACATCCGTCTCGCCGCCACGCTCACCAACCTGGCGGAGCTCTACCGCCGGCAGGGCAAGTACCCGCAGGCGGGCTGGCTCCATCGCCGCGCGCTCGGCATCACCAAGAAGGCGAAGGGATCGCATCACCCGCAGGTGGCGAGCATCGTCAACAACCTGGCGACCCTGTACGCGACGACCGGTCGCATGGACGCCGCCGAGCGCATGTTCCGCCGCGCGCTCATCCTGCGCGAGCGGACGCTCGGCCCCGACAGCCTCGACGTCGCCGCGAGCCTCGACAACCTGGCGCTCCTCTACCACGACGAGGACCACTTCCAGGACGCCGTCCAGCTCCACCGCCGCGCGCTCGCCATCCGCGAGCGTGCGCTCGGGCCGAGCCACCCGGGCGTCACCGTGAGCCTTGCGCACCTCGCCGCGCTCTACACCGACCTCGGCCGCTACGCCGAGGCGGAGCCGCTCTACCGCCGCATCCTGACCATCCGGCAGAACGCGCTCGGGCCGGATCACCCCGACGTGGCGGCCGCGCTCGATGCGCTCGCCGAGCTCCACCGCAGGCAGGGCAAGTTCGCGCTGGCCGAGCCGCTCTACAAGCAGTCGCTCGCCATCAAGGAGAAGGCGCTCGGCGCCGACAACCCGGGACTCATCCCGACCCTCAACCAGGCGGCGCTCTTCTACCAGGCGCAGGGCCGGTACGCGGACGCCGAGCCGCTCTACCGCCGCGCGCTCGCCATCAACGAGAAGACCTACGGCCCGAACGACCCCGAGCTGGCGAAGAGCCTCAACAGCCTGGCCGAGCTCTGCCGCAGGGAGGGCAAGTTCGGCGAGGCCGAGTCGCTCTACAGGCGCGCCCTCGCCATCGGCGAGAAGACCTACGGCGCGAACCACCCCGAGGTGGCCTCGCTGCTCGAGAACTACGCCGTGCTGCTGCACCAGATGGGACGCGAGCAGGACGCGGCGCCGCTCGAGGCGCGCGCCCGGGCGATCCGCACGAACGGGTCGAGGAACTGACGGCCGCCCGCTCAGGACGCCCGCGAAGCGTGGCGTCCCGCGATCTCGCTGATGGCGGAGAGCAGCTCCTCGGGCTCGACCGGCTTTCTGACGTGCGTATTGAAGCCGGCGGCGAGCGCGCGCTCGCGGTCCTCCTTGCGCGCGTATGCCGTGACCGCGATGGCCGGCAGGGCTCTCCCGCCCCGTGTGCTCTCCTGCCGTCGCACGGTCTCGATCAGCGAGTAGCCGTCCTCACCCGGCATCCCGAGGTCGGAGAGCAGGAGGTCTGCCGGCCACTGCCCAAGCAGCTCGAGCGCGTCCGCGACGGACATCACCGTCCGCGTCTCGGCGCCGCAGCCCGCGATCAGGACGTCGAGCACGTTCGCAGTGTCGGCGTCGTCCTCCACGATGAGGACGCGCAGCCCGTCCAGGCTGGGGTAGGCCGTCGCCGCCGCTCGCGGGCGCGCCGTAGCCGCGAAGTCCGCCCGCCGTGCGACAGCGGGGAGCTTCACCGTGAACCGTGCTCCGCGCCCCTCGCCGTGGCTTGCGGCCGCCACGGTGCCGCCGTGCAGCTCGACCAGGGTGCGGACGATCGCGAGGCCGAGGCCCAGGCCGCCGTGCACCCGCGTGGTGGAGCTGTTGGCCTGGCGGAAGCGCTCGAACAGATGCGGCAGGAACGCGGGGTGGATGCCCTGACCGGCGTCGCCCACCGTCATCTCGACGTGCGACCCCGCGGCCACGAGCCCCAGCTCCACACGGCCGCCGGAGGACGAGAACTTGATGGCGTTGGTGAGGAGGTTCCAGACCACCTGCTGCAGACGCTGGGGGTCCCCCAGCACGAGCCCGGCGCGCGGATCGGTGAACACCTGGAGTACGATCTGCCGGGCATCGGCGGTAGGGCGAACCGCTTCCACGGCCGCCTCGATGACCTCCGCCAGCTCGACGGGGCGCCGATCGAGGTGGAGCTTGCCGGAAATGATGCGCGATATGTCGAGGAGATCCTCGACGAGGCGCGCCTGGGACTTCGTGTTGCGCTCGATCGCCTCGAGCGCCCGTCCGACGCCGTTTGGCGGTACGCCCCCTCGGCGGAGCATCCGCGTCCACGCGAGGATGGGGGTGAGCGGAGTGCGCAGCTCGTGGGAGAGGATGGAGAGGAACTCGTCCTTGGCGCGGTTCGCCGCCTCCGCGTTGGCGCGCGCTTCCTGCGCCTCGGCGTAGAGCCGCGCGTTCTCCTGCGCCAGCTTCTCGGCCTCGGCGCAGGCGCGGGCCGCCTGCTCCCGCACCAGGGCGTGGCGCTCGCTCACGTCGCGGATGGCGCTCGTGATCAGGATCCCCTCCTTGGTCTCGAGCGGGCTCAGGCTCATCTCCACCGGGAACTCCGAGCCGTCCCGGCGCAGCCCGTAGAGCTCGAGTGCCGAGCCCATGGCGCGGAACCGGGGCTCGTTGAAGTACCCGGAACGGTGCTCCGGGTGCCGCGCACGGAAGCGCTCGGGAACGAGCATCTCCACGGGCCGGCCGATCAGCTCCTCCCTCCCGTACCCGAAAAGCCGCTCGGCCTGCGAGTTCACCAGGACGATTGTTCCGGCGCGCTCGACGATGACCATCGCGTCGGGCGCCGCTTCGAGGAGGCCGCGGAACTTCCCCTCGACCTTCTTCCGCTCCGTCACGTCGCGGATCGCGGCCGTGACGAGGACGCCCTCCTTCGTGCGCATCGGGGAGAGGCTGATCTCGGCGGGGAACTCGGTGCCATCCTTGCGCACGCCACGGAGATCCAGCCCGACACCCATCGGCCGGGTCTGCGGATCGCCGAAGTAGCTGCTGCGGTGCTCCGGATGGAGCCGCCGGTAGCGCTCCGGGACCAGCACCTCCACCGGTTTGCCGAGCAGCTCGTCGCGCCCATACCCAAACAGCCGCTCCACCTGTCCGTTGACGAGCACGATCCGTCCGTCCTGGTCGACGATGACCATCGCATCGGGCGCGGACTCCATCAGGCCGCGGAACCTGTCCTCCGCGTTCCTGCGCTCGGAGATGTCGCGGATGATGCTCGTGACGATCAGCCCGTCACGGGTGTGGAAGGGGCTCAGGCTGATCTCCGCCGGAAATTCGCTCCCGTCCTTGCGCCGGCCGGCAAGGTCGAGGTTGGCGCCCATCGGCCGTGTCCGCGGATCGACGAAGTATCCGGAGCGGTGCTGCAGGTGCACTCCGCGTACGCGCTCGGGCAGCAAGAGCTCGATCGGCTGCTTCAGGAGCTCGCCGCGCTGGTAGCCGAATATCTTCTCGGCCTGCGCGTTGGCGAACGCGATGCGCCCTTCGCGGTCCACCCCGACGATGGCGTCGGGAGCCGATTCGACCAGGTCGTGGAACCAGCGCTCGGCGCCCCCGGCCTCGATGATCGCCGCCCCGACCCCTGCGGGGCGGCTACGGCGTCGACGGTCGACGGCAGGGGGCGGCTCCGTTGGACACCGCTCGCGCGCCGGCTTGGCCCCTGGACGTCTCCGCATGCCTCCCCCGCTCTCCTCCAGCCCCGCCCCACTCCAGGAGCCCGCCTCCTATGATCGCGGTTTCTTTTCATCTTGCAAGGGCACCCCTCCAGGGCCGGCGGTAGCGGCCTTGGTTTCCGCGCCGCCCGATCGTGTAGGTGGGTGATTGACGGCGGCGTCCGAGTGTGGCGATCATCGCACCGAGCGAAAGCATTCTCTCGGGGGAGAAAGGACTCGGAGATGACTGCGCGTGTGATCGGACTGGTCGCCGTGTTCGCGCTACTCGGAGGTGTCGCCTCGGCCGGAAGCCTGAACGGGCGGGCGGGGTCGATGCCCTCCTTCTACGACGGCACGCTCTTCACGATAAACTTCAAGGAGCTGCCCCCGGATGGCGAGGCGGCTGTTCTCGCCCAGAACAAGTCGATCAACACGATCTACATGTGCGACGCCTGCGAGGGTGCGCTCCCCGGCGGACAGTCATTCGTCAGCGTGCTGGACGCGATTCAGGGGGATGGCTTCAATCCGCTCTGGCTGGAAGTGCAGATCGTCTTCAACACCGCCCCGCAGCAGTTCACCGCGGACGACGAAATCCTCGAGGCCGCCGATGCCGGCCAGATCACGCTGATGCCGACGACCGAGGTCTATCGCTGCTCGGTGCTCGGCCCGAAGAACTGACGTACGGGTCGGGCTCGGGCTGGGCGGGTTCGTCGCCGCGCTCCGCGCCCTCACAGGTACCCGCCCCCGTTCGGGCTCAACACCTGGCCGGTGACGTAGCTCGCCTCCTCGGAGACCAGGTAGGCGCACGCCGCCGCGATGTCCTCCGGCGTGCCGATCCGCTTGATCGGATTCTGCGCGATGATGACCCGGGTCAGCGAGTCCGGCCAGCCCGAGCGCTGGAGCAGCGGCGTGTCGATCAGCCCGGGCGCGATCGCGTTCACCGTGATGCCGCGCGGCCCGACCTCGGCGGAGAGCGCTTTGGTGAAGCCGATGAGCCCCGCCTTCGCCGCCGAGTAGTGGACGAGCTCGGGCGCGCCGCTCAGCCCGGCGACCGAGGAGACGTTCACGATCCGGCCCCACCCCGTGGCCAGCATGTCGCCCAGGATGGTGCGCGTGCAGTTGAACGCCCCCTTCAGGTGGACCGCGATCATCCGGTCCCACTGCTCCTCGCTCATGTCCTGGAGCGGCACCAGTCCGGCGATGCCGGCGTCGTTCACCAGGATGTGGACCGGCCCGAGCGCGGCGTGGACCCGCTCGACGGCCGCCGCCACGCTCGCGGCGCTCGCGACGTCCGCCTCGACGGCAACCGCTCGCCGGTGGAGCGCGCCCACCTCGTCCGCCACCTGCCGCCCGCCGGCCTGGTCCAGGTCGAGCACCGCCACGTCTGTCCCCTCGCGCGCCAGGCGAAGGCAGATCGCCCGCCCGATGCCCGAGGCGCCCCCGGTCACCATCGCGTTCCGTCCGCTGAGCCCCATGCGCGAGCCTTTAGTCGGCCGCGCCTCGCGGCGTCAAACCGTGCTAAGAGGGGCGCGTGCACCTCGACTACACCCCCGAGCAGCAGGCGCTGCGCGAGGAGCTGCGTGCGTACTTCGCGCGCCTGGTGACGCCCGAATATCAGGCCGAGCTGGCCGGGACCGAGGGCGGCGGGCCGCTCTACCTGAAGACCGTCCGCCAGCTCGGCGCCGACGGCTGGCTCGGCATCGGCTGGCCGCGCGAGTACGGCGGGCAGGGCCGCACGCCGATCGAGCAGTTCATCTTCTTCGACGAGGCGGCGCGCGCCGGGATCATGCTGCCGACGCTCACCATCAACGCCGTCGCCCCGGCCATCATGGAGCACGGGACGGCGGCGCAGAAGGCCCGCTTCCTGCCCGCGATCCTGCGCGGCGAGTGTCACTTCGCGATCGGCTACACCGAGCCGTCGTCCGGCACGGACCTGGCCTCGCTCCGCACCCGCGCCGCGCGCGATGGCGACGCGTGGGTCATCGACGGCGCGAAGCTCTTCACCAGCCAGGCCGAGTTCGCCGACTACATCTGGCTCGCCGCGCGCACCCATCCCGAGGCGCCCAAGCACAAGGGCATCAGCATGTTCGTCGTCCCCACCAGCGCGCCGGGCTACAAGATCACGCCCATCTGGACGATGGGCAACGTGCGCACCAACGCCACCTACTACGAGGACGTGCGCGTGCCGGCCGAGAGCCTGGTCGGGCCCGAGAACGGCGGCTGGTGGCTGATCACGACGCAGCTGAACCACGAGCGCATCGCGCTCTCCGCCGTCGGCTACGTGGACCGTATCTTCGAGGATGCATGCGCCTGGGCGCGCGCCACGCGCCTCGCCTCCGGCGAGCGCGTGATCGACCGGCCCTGGGTGCAGCTCCACCTGGCGCGCGTCCGCGCCGGGCTCGAGGTGCTCCGGCTCCTCAACTGGCAGCAGGCGTGGAGCATGACCCGCGGCACGCTCAACTACGCCGAGGCTTCCGCGGTCAAGGTGTACGGCAGCGAGTTCTACGTGCAGGCGTATCAATTGTTGCTCGAGGTGATGGGCGAGGCGGGGGCGTTGAAGGCCGGCTCGCCGGGGGCGGTGCTCAAGGGGCGCGTCGAGCGCATGTATCGCGCTACGCTCATCCTCACCTTCGGCGGCGGCACCAACGAGGTGCAGCGCGACATCATCGCGATGGCCGGCCTCGGCATGCCGCGGGCGCGCTAGGAGTCACCCCGGGAGACTTCTGATGGACTTCGCGCTCACGCCCGAGCAGGAGGCGCTCCGCGAGCTGGCCCGCCGCATCCTCGCGGATCACGTGACGCCGGAGCGCCTCGCGCTGGTCGAGGCCGAGCCGGACTGGTTCGACCGCGCGGCGTGGGAGGCGCTCGCCGGCGCGCGCCTCCTCGGGACGGCGATCCCGGAAGAGTTCGGCGGCAGCGGCCTCGGCTTCCTCGACCTCTGCCTCGTGCTCGAGGAGGTCGGGCGCGCCGTGGCGCCGGTCCCCGCATGGCCGACGCTCGTGCTGGGCGCGCTGCCGCTCGCGCGCTTCGGCACGCGCGCGCAGCGCGCCGCGTTCCTCCCCGGCGTCGCGTCGGGCGAGGTCGTGCTCGGCGCCGCGCTCGTGGAGCCCGACGCGGACGATCCCCGCGAGCCCGCCACGGCCGCGCGCCGCGACGGCGCGCGCTGGCGCCTCGACGGCACGAAGACCTGCGTGCCGGCGGCCCACCTGGCGGCGCGCGTCCTCGTGCCGGCACGCACCGCCGCGGGCGAGCCGGGGCTCTTCCTCGTCGATCCCCGCGGCGCCGGCGTCCGGGTCGAGCGCCAGACGGCGACCAACCGCGAGCCGCTCGGTCATCTCGCCCTCGCCGGCGCGGACGCCGAGGAGCTGCCGGGCGGCGCCGCCGCCCTTGCCTGGCTCGTCGAGCACGCGACCGTCGGGCTCTGCGCGATGCAGGTCGGCGTGACGGACCGGGCGCTCCGCATGACGGCCGAGTACACGACGGGCCGAGAGCAGTTCGGCCGGCCGATCGCGTCCTTCCAGGCAGTGCAGCAGCGGGCCGCCGACGCCTACATCGACGCCGAGGCGATCCGGCTGACGACCTGGCAGGCGGCGTGGCGCCTTTGCGCCGATCGCGCCGCGACCACCGAGGTCGCGATCGCGAAGTTCTGGGCCTCGGAGGCCGCGCACCGGGTCGTGTACGCGGCGCAGCACCTGCACGGCGGGATCGGCGTCGACGTCGACTACCCGTTGCACCGCTACTATCTCTGGTCGAAGCAGATCGAGCTGACGCTCGGCTCGGGCACGCGGCAGCTCGCACGCCTGGGGGCGGATCTGGCGCGATGACGGACATCGTCCTCGGCCCCGTCCTCAGCCTTTGCAGCCTCGCCTTCTATCGCCGGGTCGCGCGCCAGCGGCTCGGGCGGGGGCTCGCCTACCTCGTCTACCTCTCCTCGCTCTACTCCGCAGCGATCGCGATCGCCCTCCTGGCCTTCTGGCTTCCGGCCGCCGACCGCTTCGTGGACTGGCTCGCGCCGAACCTTCCCGAGGTGAAGCTCACGGACCACGGCGCGGTCATGGACGCCCCGCAGCCGTTCGTGCTCACCCATCCCGCCCTCGGGACGCTGCTCGTCATCGACACGCGGAGGGAAACGCCGAGCGCGGATGACCTGCGTGGAGCCCCAGTGTTCGTCAGCCGGACGCAAGTGGTCGTGAGCGAGGGGCGGGCGGGACAGCGCCGCGTGTACGACCTGGTGTCGCAGACGCCCGAGGCGCGCGCCCGCTGGGAGGGCCTGGTGGTGAACGGAGCGAGCGTCAGGAGGATGTACGGCCGCCTGCGCCTGCTGGCGGCGCCGCTCGCGTTCGTCGCGTGCCTCGTCTTCTTCTTCGTCTGGAAGCTCCTCGCCGCCCTCGCGTACAGCCTCCTCGGCCTGGTGCTGAATCTCCTCCGCCGCGAGCGCCTCCCCTACGCGAGCATACTCACCCTCGCCTGCTTCGCCATGACCGCGGTCATCCTGCTCCAGACCCTGGCCGCGTTCGGGGCGCTCGGCTCCTTCCGC